>NZ_BADT01000072.1 GCF_000239855.1 Pseudoalteromonas sp. BSi20652
CTCTTCTAGGCGAACATCAACTTCTTCTTTTTCAAAGTATTCGTAAGCTAGTTCAACAAATAGGTTTTTATGTTTTTCTTCTGACTTGGCAATAGCAACATAAAAGTCTTTTTCTTTACCCTCAGGAAGTGCTTGTGCAACTAAAGAAAAACGCTCGTGGCCACGTGCTTCAATTACACCGCCAACCAGTAATCGGTCCATTAAAAAACCATCACGACCGTGTCTAAATAGTGCACGTATTTGTTTTATGTACGGATCTTTTTTGTCGTCACCTAGGTTTACATCGCGCTCTAAAAGCAATTTAAGTACTTGTTTAAAATGTATTAATTCTTCTAGCGCTAAGTCGGTCATAGCTTTTACTAATTTACGTTTGTCTGGATAATGCGAAAGCATAGACATAGCCATACCCGATGCTTTTTTTTCTGCAGCGGCGTGATCTTGTAAAAAAGTATTAAAGTCAGCAAGGACAACTTCGGTCCATTCAAATGGGGTGTGGTATTTTAATTCAAACATGTTCTTTACAACTTAAATAATAATGTGGGGATTTTAACGTATTTGATTTAAAAAATCTTGTAAGGCAGTAATTTATTTATGCGCCCTTTAGCGGTAGATTCAACTTTTAACGGGTGTTTAATATCGTTCCATGCAGTGACTTTGCCACCCATATTCATTTTTTCAAAATCAGTTTTATCACTTTTTAACGCTAAAAAGTTGCATAACTTTTTATAGCTATCAGGCTTTGCTATATCAATGGATAAAAAATCGTTGTCACGGTTATTAAAATACGTTTGAGCATCATTAAAATGTTTTTTATAACAAGCTGTTAAGTAACTATCGTCGCTAATATTATTAAGCGAAAGCTCACTAAACGTATTTAAATAACAGCGTTTTATATGAATATTAAAGCCCCCATCTGCACGGGTTAAATTAGTGTGCATACGCGTTAAAAGCTGCTTTATTGATACAAGCCATGCACTCAATTCGCGCTCTAAATAAATAAACTTAGAGTGTGGATAATGAATATCAAGCGCTTTAAAGTCATTAAATATGGGAGTGTCGGCAATCGCGTTAGCATTTTCAAAACAAGCATTAGTATAAGCGGTATGCGCTGTTGTAATGCCAAGCTCTAAAAATGCATGGCACACACTGGTTGTGCCGGTACGCGGTAAACCTATTATAAATATTTTGCTCATGAACTTTTCTTTAACTAGCCACGTGTCATTAGCAATACAAAGGCGCTAACAATAATCACTAAAAATGTAGTAATAGTACCAATTTGGCGATATTTCAGGCTTTTTTCTACTATGCCTAAATTTTGAAACACACGCCCTACTAATAACGCACCACCTAATATATGACAGTAATGGCTAGCAAGCCCTTGGTATTCGGCCAAAAAAAGTAAAATTAACGCAATTGGTACGTATTCCATAAAATTTGCGTGAGCACGTATAGCACGTTGCAGCGTTGCATTACCGTTATCCCCCAGTGATATTTGCTCTGCGCGACGTACTTTTATTACGTTAAAGCTCAAATAAATGTAAAACAATGCAAGTAATGCAGCATAAGTTGAAATGATCACGGCGTTTTCCTGTTATTTTTATCGCATAAGCATGCGCTCTATTATTGTGGGCGTGATAATAACACATAAATTTAAGCAGCATTATCAGAAGTTTAATAAATGCCTATGTTAAGCTAAGGGTATTAAGTAAGTAGAAAATTACATAAGGATTTTATGTTTGTACCTCGCAAAGTAGCCGACAGTTACCGTGAAATGATTAACAGTATTGGCTTTTACCCTTCTATGCTTTCAGTGGGCTTTTTAGTATTTGCCATTATAACTATGTCGGTTGAATATTTAGCCCCTATTGAGCAGTTAAAATCGTTTATATCGGTTGTACTTGTTGATAGCGCCGAAAACGCGCGGACTATTTTAAGCACCTTAGCGGGGAGTATTATTTCGCTTACCGTGTTTAGTTTTTCGATGGTAATGGTGGTTTTAAATTCGGCCAGCGCGAGTTTATCGCCCCGTGTAGTGCCTGGGCTTATTACGCGTAAATCACACCAAATGGTTTTGGGCTTTTATTTAGGCAGCATAATTTACTCAATTATTATGCTTATAAATATTAATAAACTTGAAGGTGGCAGTACGGCTATTCCTTCAATTGGTGTGTTGTTTGCGCTTATTTTTGGCTTGATTTCATTAGGTCTGTTTGTATTTTTTATACATTCAATCTCTCGTGCCATTCAGGTAGATAACGTATTAAATGGCTTGTTTAGCCAAACTAAAAACGAAATTAAAACAATAATACAAAGACAACAAGAGAACCCAGTTGAAGACTTTCCAGACTTTAACACATGGCATTCGGTAAGCAGTAAAACGGAGGGTTATTATAAAGGCGTTCATACCGATAAACTCTGTGCCATTTTGGCAGAGCAAGATATAAAGGTGTATATCTCTGTTAACCAAGGCTATTTTACAGTTAAAGGCTATCCTTTTTTAAAGTGTAATAAAGACATAGCAAACGATGAAGAGCTGATTAATAAAATTCTCGACTGCTTTATTTTTTATATAGAAGAGTACATTAGCGATCATTACCGTTATGGGTTAACGCAAATATCAGAAATTGCAGTTAAGGCAATGAGCCCGGGTATCAACGATCCAGGTACGGCGGTTAAATCAATTGATATGCTGAGTATTTTACTTATTCAACGGCTGTCAATTAACGATATTAACTACTCGTTTAAGCACAGTGATAATGCCCCATTGTTATACCTTCATGAAACAAGCTTTGATGAGTTATTACACGATAACTTTACACCGCTGCGTAATTACGCCAAAGGCGATGCGTACGTAATGACAAACGTGCTTGAGGCATTTAAAAATATTTTGTTTGTTGCCCATAAAGATAACGATGCACGAAACAGTTTATTTAATTATTTAAATGCGATTGTTGATGACATAAATGAACATGTAACTAATGAATACGACAGACGTGAAGTGACTAATATGCTCAACTCAATAGCGCGTATTAGCCAAGAGCAAGGTGAGAAGTTGGTGGCACGTTTTGAGCACCACCAAAAATAAATTTAATCTATGTAGTACACAGCGTAGCTTGAGGCTGTTACTTTAATCTCTCCAGCATGGTAGGCATCAGGTACATAGTTACTTGGTGCGCTATCAGCCATCATTACTTTTTCTGCACGCATGTACGGCTGCGACTGCACATTGAGTGGACTTAGTGATGCGCTGTACAATCCTTTTAAATCAACGCCATAATCTTCACTAAACTCTTTTGCTGCATCCCGTGCATCTTTAATTGCTAACTTTTGCGCTTTTTTATGCAGCTCGTTATAGTTGCTTGCTAAAAATTGCGTTTGATTAATTTCGTTAATACCGTTGTTAACTAAGCTTTGTAGTAACTCAGGGTATTTATTTATATCGCTAAGTTTTACTGTTAACGTACGAGAAACCTTAAATCCTTTAAATTCTTGATTACCGGTAGTGCGGTTGTATTGGCTATCACGGTTTATTGAGATTTGCCCGGCGTTTATATCTCCCTCTTTAACACCAATTTCTTTTACGAGCTTAATTGCCTTGGCGATGGTTAAGTCGGTTTTATTTTTAGCAGCAATTAAGTCTTTATCAACTTCGGTGATACCTACGCTAAGCTGAACGTAATCTGGCATTGTGGTAAGAGTCGCTTCGCCTTTTACATAAATATGAGGAACATCGGGAGTCGCTGCCGCAAGTGCATCAAAACTAAGTACGTTTAAAACTAGTGCACTACCTAAAACGAGAGTCAGTGTTTTCATTAAGTCGATCCTTTAATTTTGTAAATGCTATTAAAGACCTTACGTGGTTAATTAAATATGAACAAGCACAAAAAA
>NZ_BADT01000071.1 GCF_000239855.1 Pseudoalteromonas sp. BSi20652
GCTGTGCATATCACCATGAAGTAATGTTTGCGGGTTAGATAAAAAATTAGCTTTTAGTTTTGCTATTTCTAACTTCAATGCGTTGTTTTTTTGTATTGCGTCAACTTCGTTTTGTAGTTGCTTTGGGTAGTTATTGCGTTCGTGATCAATGTACGGATCGCTAAAAAATAAGTCTTCAGTGATTTGGCAAAGCTCAGGATTAGTAAATTGACTAACAAGTGCTTTTTTAGTTTGCGCGGTTAAATAAAAATCTGAATTATAAAAGCCAGTATGGCTTAAGTAGGTAGCTACATGCTGCGCCAATTTAGGAAATTGCTCAGCATTATTTTGTGCAGTTCGCAGTATTTGCAAATTACCTAAATCTTCTAAAATAGTCAGCGCTTGCATTTCACTATAATGTAAAACATTAGCAGTATAAGTAGGGCAAATAGCGCCATGATTAAGTAAAACTTGCGCTTCTATACGGGCTCTATCAAGTGTTAATGGCCACGACTCACCCACGCAACGAGCGTAAGGCAGAGCTTGCTTTAAAATAACACTATTGTTTTGCTCATCAGTAATTCTAAATACTAAATTAAGATTGCCATCACCAAACTCATATGCCGATAAGGTTTGTCCTTGAGCAAAAAAATTACATTGTTTAGATTCAATTAATTTCGATACGTAATCGATAGCGCGCTGTGCGTTAAAAGCAACATAGTTAGTCATGGTTTAAATCTCAAAAATCAGCTTTTAAGCATTCTATACCTTTAAATGTTTAGATGTCTACAAGTCTAACTTGAGAGTTATTCAAAGTGGTGTAAAATAACGTTACGCATTTTTAATACCTTAAGCATTATGCAAAATTTAATCGCAAGCAGTTTAAAATATGAAAACGGGTCGCTTAGTGTGCTCGACCAATATTTACTTCCTCACCAGCAGGTATGGCATCAGTGCCATGATGTAGAAACCATGAAAGAGCTGATCATTAACTTAAAAGTGCGTGGAGCTCCACTTATTGGTTTAGGCGCGAGCTTGTTAGTGGCGTATTTAGCTGAACAAGGGGTAGTAAAAAGTGAGCTTGAAAAAGCAATCAATGAACTAGAGGCCACTCGTCCAACGGCAGTTAATTTAATGCATTGTATGGCGGCATTGCGAAAAGCTTTAACGCAAAGCGATTATGTTGCCGGTATTGTTAGTACTGCTGAGCGGTTGTTTATTGAAGATATTGAGCTGTGTGAACGAATGGCAACCCGTGGCGCCGAGCTTATAAATAGTGGCGACAATGTATTAACTCATTGCAATACAGGGGCGCTTGCAACCGCTGGTATTGGTACTGCACTAGGTGTTATTTACAAAGCGCAGCAAAAATATGGCAACGTACATGTGTGGGTTGATGAAACACGACCACTATTACAAGGCGGTCGCTTAACTGCCTTTGAGCTTGAGCGCTGGAAAATACCTTACACATTAATTTGCGATAATATGGCGGCAAGTTTAATGGCTGCAGGTAAGGTAGATAAAATAGTAGTAGGGGCTGATCGTATTGCTGCCAATGGTGATTTTGCTAATAAAGTGGGTACCTATAATTTAGCCGTACTTGCGTATTTTCATAACATTCCATTTTATGTAGTTGCGCCTATTACCACGCTTGATACCAACACCGCGTGTGGTGATGATATAGAAATAGAGCAACGTAATCCTCAAGAAGTGCGCGGAGTTAGCGGTAGCTTTGGTGAGGCTTTATGGGCGCCCACTAATGCTAATGTATATAACCCAGCATTTGATATAACGCCGGCAAAGCTGGTTACAGGATGGGTGTTAGATACGGGTGTGTATAACCAGCAACAAGTATTAATGGGTAAACTTAAAGAGCTAACTCAATAATATGCGACTGAATTCTGAAAGAAACTCAGAGGTACTATTTAGGTAGTTGGGGTAGGCTTTTTCTATTGATTTCAAGTCGCTCCCTGCTACTAGAAGTACGTTATTGTGAGTTTGTTTTTCTTGTTCGGCGTAATGTGTTAGAGCTTCTTGCTTTTTATTTTCTGCATATAAAAAGACTCGACCCATTTGTGTTTCTGTGTTGTGAACGAGTAAAGCAAAGCCTGTATCTTTCGATTTATTTTTAATTTCGTCAACTTGGAATGCGCGATTAAATGCATCAAGCTTATGAAATGCGGCTAGCTTTTTATTTAGTGCCGAAAGCTCATCAACAAAGGTCTGCGATTGTTGTGAACTTAATTGATTTGAACCATCTTTGACTGCAAGAAACTCACCCATAATAAAAAATAATCGCTTCCAATCTGTGTCGGCTGCTTGGGGATTAGTTTTTAGTGTTTCTTTTTCAATAATATCTACAATTTCAACAGTAGTAGCCCAAAGGTGCTGAAGCCTAGTGCGCAACTGAACTTCAATTTGAAAGCCTTTATAATCGTGAGATTCTAAATTGTTATAACTTTTATAAACACGATGAATACCTCTGTAGCCTGTCGCTTTTGGGTTTTCAATATAATCATATGATTTAACGCTATGAACAGCTCTACTCGAGTCTAAACTGGCGTTAAGTTGATATAGATGCTCTAGATTATCTAAGATTACTCGGCAGCCACCTATATCGTGCATTCGCTTCAGATTTATTGCGTTTTCATTTTTACCATCCAACGAGGCTCTTTGTAACTTATCTATAATAGTTGGCAAGCGCTTTAAGCGTCTAACTATGGTCGCCGATTCTAGCAAATGAAGCTTTTTTACATGTTTCCATACGAGGTTTTTAATAATAGTCAGCGGATATAAATGTGCTGCACGATAGTTTTGTACAACCTCTATTGCAAAGTCAAAATCACCTTCATTTTTACGAAAAATACGACCAGCCTTTTCAACTTGCTTACGTGAGTAGGCTAGTTGTTGTTTAGACTTTTGATATTGTTCGTTCACCATTGGAAAGTTACTCTTTATCAGCTGCATTGCTGAAATAATATTACAGAGTTAAGTGATTGAAGTCATCCTGCAAATAGCATAAATACGCTTATAGAAAATATAGTTTAGGCATGCGTGCACTGAGCTTTATTAATCGAGCAAGGGAAATTGCTCTGCAATAGACGAGTCAGTGCTTTTTGCTACCCAGCCCTCTGTATTGTTAAATAAGCGAATGGCAGTAAACTCAGGGTCGCTTCCCATATCAAACCAATGCGGGGTAAGCTCAGGCACTGAAATTAAATCGCCTTGTTGGCAAAGTACCTGATAAACCTTATTGCCTAAATGCAGGCAAAATAGCCCTTGGCCTTTTACAAAAAAACGACACTTCGTCTTCACTATGAGTATGTTCAAATAAAAACTTTTTACGCAGCTCTGATGCGCCAAGATTACCTTTAGCTAGAGATATAACGTCTACTGTTTGATAGCCATTTTCGGTTTTTAACCGATCTATATCGTTTTTGTAGGCACTAATAATTTGCTCATGGGTGGTGTGCTCATTAATATCTGCATTTGCTTGCCACTGTTCAAAACGTACGTTTACTTTAGCTAGTTGCTTTGCAATATCATCAGCATTTGATGTGTTTACAAGTGCTTTGTTTGCATTGTTGTCGGCATACACTGTTAATTGGCTCATACTAATTGCTCCAATTTAAATTGGCTAAAGTCATTAATGTAAGGGTGTGCTTTAGTGCCTGCTTGCCCATCACGAATTAAATGTAGTGTTTTTATGCCCACAGCTTGCGCGGCATCAAGCTCGCCGGCTACATCACTTAAAAAGAGTATTTCTGCTGCTTTAAACGGTAACAGCTCAACAATAGTGTTATAGGCTATTTGCTCTTGTTTTGCGCCAACTTTGGTGTCAAAAAAGTCAGTAAACAAGCTGCGAATGTCACCATAATCACTGTATTTAAAAAGTAGCTGCTGCGCTTTTACTGACCCTGACGAGTACACATATAAAACTATATCGTTGTTGTACTGATCTTGTAAAAAATCAAATGCATCTGGGTATAAATGGCCCTTAAAATCACCGTGTTCATACCCTGTTTGCCAAATTAAGCCTTGTAACTGCTTAAGTGGAGTGATTTTTTTATCTTCATCAATCCAGGTAAGTAAGGTACTAATGACTTCTTCTATATCGGCGTTTGGCTTTTCGATAAGCGCTTTTACGACACTAATTTGCTCGGCTACATCAGGCTTATCAGCATTGGCACGTACAAAGGTAGGTAACTGTTTTGCCGCGTAAGGAAACAACACCTCTTTAACAAACGAGATACGGGTTATTGTGCCTTCGATGTCGGTTAAAATAGCTTTAATCATTTAGTTACTCCCGCTTGAATGCCTATTATTTTTAGGCGCTCTAGTTCGCAGCTAAATAAAAACTCTAAGGCTTCTAAGTGGCGGCGAACTTCATCAGTATTGCGCCCTACTGCATATAAGCCATGACCACGTATCAGTACGCCGTGCTCTATCGGCGTATGTAAATGATGGTCACTGACCAGCAGGCTTAATCGGTCAATATCTTGATCGTTATCGAAAATAGGAATGCTCAGCGTTTCTAAATGCGAAGTAAAGCCGCTCAGTGCTTTTTGCATTTCATAGCCTGTTAAATCAAGCTGATGCCTTTGGGTAATTTGCGACAGTACGGTGGCGGCTACAGAGTGAGTATGCAAAACACACTGTGCATCAGGTATAAGCTGATACAAACTTAGGTGTAATTGTGTTTCTGCCGATGGCTTTACAGCTCCTGCTAGGCGCTCGCCTTGGTGGTCTAATTGCAAAAAATGCGCTTGCGTCAGTGAGCCTTTATCGTGCCCACTTGCCGTAACAACAAAGCCAGTGCTAGTACGAGCTGAAAAATTTCCACCTGTTGCGGGTACCCAGCCTTTTTGGCTAACCCATTTTCCGGCTTCAATAAGTTGTGAAATAGCGGTATTGTTTTGCATACATTCCTCACTAATGAGCGTAAAGTTAATTGTTTTTAGACGGCTATACTTCTGTTTTAAGCAATGATAGCATCGCTTTAAGCGCAAAACCATCATTAAGGGCATCACGTGTTTGAAAGTAAATTACCAAATTTAGGCGTTAGTATATTTAGCCAAATGAGCGGGTTGGCTAATGAGTTTTCGGCAATTAATCTCTCTCAAGGCTTTCCTGAGTTTGATGCTCCTGAACTTTTAAAAACGCAGCTAAATTATTATGTGCAGCAGGGCGTTAATCAATATTCACCTTCAAGTGGTGTACCTCGATTACAGCAACAAATTGCTGATTTAGCAAAGCGTAAGTATGCAGCTGATATAAACGCAGCTGATCAAGTGACTGTTACCTCAGGTGCAACAGAGGCATTGTTTGTGGCTATTCAAACAATTGTGCGCCCAAGTGATGAAGTGATTGTATTTGACCCTGCATATGACTCTTACCAACCGGCAATTGAACTCGCTGGTGGAAAGTCGGTACACATTGCTTTAAGTGCGCCTAACTACATCATTGATTGGCAAGTAGTAAGCCAAGCAATTACTAAAAATACCCGTGCAATTATTATTAATACGCCTCATAACCCAAGCGGTAAAATATTACAGCCACGAGATATAAAAGAGCTTAAAGAGTTAGTTGGTACTCACAATTTATATGTAATAAGCGATGAGGTATATGAGCACATTACGTTTGATCAGCAACCGCATTTAAGCGTATTACGCGATGATGAATTATTTGCCAAAAGCTTTGTTATATCGAGTTTTGGTAAAACGTTTCACAGCACGGGCTGGAAAATGGGTTACTGTATTGCACCTGCCGATTTAGCTGTCGAATTTAGAAAAATTCATCAGTACGTTACGTTTTCAAGTTTTACCCCCGCACAGCATGCGCTTGCCGATATGCTAGAGCAGCAAGGCGAGCATATAGATGAGCTAAGTGGGTTTTATCAGCAAAAACGCGACTTATTAGCGAACCATTTAAGTAACAGCCGTTTTAAAATTTTATCTAGCCAGGGCACTTACTTTTTATTATTAGATTACAGTGATGTATCGGATTTAAACGATGTTGAATTTTGCCATTGGTTAGTTGAGCAAGCCGGTGTTGCGGCTATACCATTAAGTGTGTTTTATCAAAATCCACCAACCGACAAAGTTATTCGTTTATGCTTTGCTAAAAACGACAACACTCTCATAGAGGCTGCGCAAATATTATGTCAACTTTAACCATTACAGCATTGCAAAGCTCGCTTTATTGGCTTGATAAAGATGCTAATTTAGCCATGTTTAATAAACAGCTTGAAGCAATTGCGCATCAGCCCGATCTTATTTTACTGCCCGAAACATTCTCGACTGGCTTTGCTATTAATTTAGATTGTGCAGAGCCTGAAAACGGTAAAGTACTGACGTGGTTAAAGGCGCAGGCTCATAAACATAATGCGGTTATTGCAGGTTCGATACTTGTTGCACAAGGCGATAAAAAAGCGAATCGGTTTTATTGGGTAAAGCCCGATGGTGAGGTAAGTTATTACGATAAGCGTCATTTATTTCGCTTAGGCAGCGAGGGCGATTATGTTGTAGCAGGGCAAGCGCGCAAAGTTTTTGAAATCAATGGTTTTAAACTATTACCGCAGGTATGTTACGACCTGCGCTTTCCGGTATTTCAACGTAATAATAACGACTACGATGTAATGATAAACGTAGCAAACTGGCCTGCTGTGCGTCGCCATATTTGGGATACGTTACTTATGGCGCGTGCAATGGAAAACCTGTGTTACGTAGTAGGCGTTAATCGCGTGGGTGAAGACGGTAATGGTGTGGCGCACAATGGCGGTACCGCAGTATACGACTTTAAAGGCGATGCCTTAACTAAAGCGCAAGATAACACTGAGCAACTAGTTACTATCACGCTTGAAAAAGCGCCACTGGATGAGTTTAAAGCAGCGTTTCCTGCCTATTTAGATGCAGACTCTTTTACATTAATATAAACACGTTAATTTAGCGCAGAGCCAAAGAAGTGTTAAAATAGTCGCTGATATTTTTGTTGGCGGCTAATATACATTATGAACACGTTAATCACTCCTGTAATTTTAGCTGGTGGCATAGGCTCTCGCTTGTGGCCGCTTTCTCGCCAAGCAATGCCTAAACAATTTTTACCACTACTTAGTGAAAACACGTCATTACTGCAAAGTACATTGGCGCGTGTTTCTAATGAGTTGTTTGATAATGCTATTTTAGTGTGTAACGAACAGCACCGATTTATTGCCGCCGAGCAAGCTGCAAGCTCAACTCCTACTGCATTATTACTCGAACCCAAAGGTAAAAATACCGCGCCTGCCATCGCATTAGCCGCCCACTATGCACTGCAAAATGGGATTACCGGCCCGCTATTAGTGATGCCTGCCGATCATCATATTAAAAACTTTGATGTATTAACGACTAAGCTCCCAGAAGCTGTAAAACTTGCCGAGCAAGGTAAGTTAGTGACGTTTTCGATTACTCCTACAGAGCCTCATACTGGTTATGGCTACATAAAACAAGGCGCGGCTATTGCTGGAACGGGTTGTTACGATGTTGCACAATTTAAAGAAAAGCCTGGCTTAGATACAGCGAACCGTTATTTAGCTCAAGGAGGTTATAGCTGGAATAGCGGCATGTTTTTATTTACCCCAGCAGCCTACTTAAAAGAGCTCGAGAGGTTTGCGCCAAAAATAGCAACGAGCGTTGCTGCAGCGGCACAATTTACTAAAGATTTAGGGTTTACCCGCCCAAGTAACAGTGCGCTTGAACACTGCCCAAGCGATTCAATTGATTACGCTATTTTAGAGCGAAGCGACAACGTAGTTGTTATGCCTGTTGATTTAAAATGGAGTGATGTAGGTAGTTTTTCATCCCTTGATGCGCTTACAAAAAAAGATAAAAACGGTAATAGTTTAAATGCTAATTATATGGCTCAAAAAAGCACTAATAACTTAGTTATTAACGAGGCTGAACACACAATAGCCACGCTTGGAGTAAATGACTTAGCAATTATTCATACCCACGATGCCACGTTAATTGCAAACCAAAATGAGCTAGATTCTCTGCCTTTGCTACTTGAGCAAATTGCTACAACACAGGCCGATAAACTTAATTATCATCAAGTGGTTTTTCGCCCGTGGGGGAATTACCGTACTTTAGTTGAAGGCACGGGCTTTAAGGTTAAAAAAATTACTGTTAACAGTGGTGCTAAGCTTTCGACGCAGCGCCATCAGCATCGCGCTGAACATTGGGTTGTGGTCTCGGGTATTGCAAATGTATGTATTAATGAGCAAATGTATACGCTAACGCACGACCAATCGTGTTATATCGCCGCAAAAAAAATTCATAGCTTGGCTAATAATCAAAAAGAGCCGTTAATTGTCATTGAAGTGCAAACCGGTGCTGTACTTGATGAAAGTGATATAGAGCGATTTGATGATAAATATGGAAGAGATAAAAATTAAATTATTAATATTTCAAACTATAGAAGAGTGAACCTTATGGATCATATAAATAAACAGAGAAAACCAAAAAGTAAGAGGCTGCGTAAAAAATTATATGTGGATGAGTATGCTATTTTAGGTTTTTCACTTAAGTGTAATTTAGCATTAAAAATAAAATACAGTTTGATGTTTTTATTGATGATTTTTTAGTACAAGCTGCATCACAAAATCTTATGGTTGGAGGAGGGGGTGATGCGGAATATTTCGAGGTGTTTATAACATCTTCCAAACGTTATGGCTCACCTTCAATAGAAGATATAGAGGTGATTGAAAGCTGGTTGTTAAAAAATAAAGACGTTTCAAACTTATCATTAGGGCAGTTAGTGGATGTTAATTATAGCTTTTAACTGATATTAAATTTCACTCTAACTGCCCACGCACAAACTTTAAATATTGCTCTAAGCTGCGTTGCCACAGATCTAACGCTTCATCGAGCATATCGTTGTGTGGTTTTTTATCGAGTAAACGGCGCTCTATTTTTTTAAGCTCAATACCATAGCGATTAAAACCAAGTTGCAGCGCGGTACTTGCTTGGCGATGTAAAAGTTTAATGCATTGCTCTGGTTGGTGGTCAATAAGCTTTTGACAGCGGATTAGTTTGTTACGCGCCGAAAGCACAAATTCATTATAAATCGACGACACTTCATCTTCACTAAACGAGCCGGTGAGTGTTTCGGCTGCTGTTTTGTCATACAAGGTATCAATAAGCTCTACTGCAATACTCGCAGTTTGATTAGATTGAGAATCGCTAAGTGCTTGGCGAAGCTTTTCATGCTTAATAGGCTTGCCTACAATGTCTTTTATACCTAGTTCTAAATACTCTTTTACTTCGTCAGGGCTAAGGCTTGCAGTAAACGCGAGTACTGGGGTTCGTTGATTTTTATGACCAATGCGTTTTAGGCGTTTAAGTACTTCTTGCCCAGTTAAATCAGGTAGGTTCATATCAAGCAAAACAACATCAAAGTGGTGAGCTTGCATGAGTTCGATTGCGCTTTCTCCATCTTTTGCGAGCTTAATTCTGTGCTCATCGTCAGCCATAAATTCTATAGCAATTTTTTGATTTAAATCTAAATCTTCGACCAGTAGTACATCAAGCCCTGTTAAGTAATCTTTAGTTTGATGGCGCTGCTCTACAAGGCTTAACTCACCTAAAGTGAAGGTAATGGTAAAGCTAAATACACTGCCAGTACCAAGCTGGCTGGTTATTTCGAGTCGGCTACTGAGCTTTTCAAGCAGGCGACTGGTAATGGCTAAACCAAGGCCGGTTCCGCCTTTCTCTTTTCCGGCGCTACTTTGTACATAAGGTTCTGTTAAGTAGGCTATCTCATCATTTTCTATACCTGGCCCTGAATCTTTTACACTAATTTTTATAGTGTGTTCAAGTTGCTTTTCTAATACTAAATCAACCTGAATTTTAACGGTTCCGTGGTCTGTAAACTTAATGGCATTACCCACTAAATTAATAATTATTTGCCTAAGTTTTTGCTGGTCGCAGTAATAACATGCTTGCTCAGGAATATTACATATTAGTTCAAACTTGAGTTGCTTTTGCTCGGCGAGAGGGCTGAGTAATAAGCATAAATTATTAATCCATGTTTTAAACTCTACATCTTCTTCGTAAAGCGCTTCGTCACTTTGATCTAGGCTCGCGTAATCAAGGACCTTATCTACCAATAAGTTAAGTGATTCGGCAGAATTTATAATCGCCTCGCAATAGGCTTTATTGCGGGTATCACTTGTTTGGTTCATAACAAGTTGGGCGCTGCCTAAAATACCGTTTAGCGGGGTGCGAATTTCGTGGCTTATAGTTGATAAAAAGAGCCCGCGTATTTCTAAATCTTTTTGTGCTTTATCGGCTAATTTATTGAGGTGCTGCTCTCTGCGCTCATTACACAATAACGCCATACCTGCAGCATAAAACATGGGTGCAATTACGCTATTTAAAAATAGCAAAGAGCTAAACCAGCCATTTACTAAAAGATTTTTTTGTTCAATGCTATCCATAAATAACGAGCGGCCAATAAAGCTTAAAGCAACAAGCGTTAAAATGGTTATGTATACAATGCTGCCATTGGGATAGGGTTTGCGTGCACACTTAATAAATATAAACAGTAAAAAACCGGCCTCTGCTATGTGTTGTATATCGGATGCAATCACTCTTTCGTGTAAAGATGGTTCAAAAAAGGTGTAATAACCAAGCATTACAGTGCAAAAAGCGGTCACTGAGCAAAGTAATTTAAAACCAATACCGTGATAATTTAAAAATTGACTGATTGAAAGGCAATGTACAATTGATGCGGCAAACATCATGCAGCTGGCAATATTAATTATAACTACATTGTGGGTATCACCAACGAAGGTAAATCCAATAACAGAGCTCAGTAATAAAACAGGATAAAAAATATAGAGTAGAGTGCCTGGAATCTGTTTGTTTGTACGCCACGTTAAAAAGTTAAGAAAGGTCATTACGACCATAATGGCTATGCTGGCAAAATATAGAGTGAAAGAATCGAGCATTGAAGTTCCAGCAAAGTAGCGTTTAAACCAATATTAATAAAAAAGTATACACTTAATTAACCACATAACACATACAAAAACAGACACCTAAGTGTCTGTTTTAATGTTTAGTCGTAATTCATATTTAGCGAATTTCGTCTGGTATATTTTGCTGTGCCCATGACAATAGCTCAATACGGTTTCGACATTTAGTTTTTCTAAATGCACTATATAAGTGTGTTTTTACTGTGTGTGGACTAATGCTTAACTCTTCAGCGATTTCTTTGTTTTTAGAACCATTACTCATTAACGAGATAATTGCTTTTTCTCGTTTAGTAAGTTTAACCGGCTCTATATCACCTTCGGTTAGTTTGTGCAGTGCGTCTTTATTAAACTGCAGCATACGATTTAATGCATTACACATAATATCGCGACGGTACCAAAGTTGATCTTCAAGTAGTAGGCGAATACCTTTCATTAATACATCAGCGTTATCTGTTGTATAAAATACGCCACGAATACCGCTCAATAATGCACGATTAGCAAGCTCAGGGTTTTCGTCTAGATTAAATAATATTATATCGCATTTAATACGTAGGTTTACTAGTTGTTCTTTTAGTTTGCCCCATGCATCCTTGCTTGATGTTTCAATAAACAAAAGTCGAGTCCCTTCAGGTATGTCTAAAATATTAGTACCTGTGGTTACGTCAAGGCCTTGCGTTTTTAACAAAGGTTCTAGAACGTTAATACCAATAGTGTTAATTGGCTCTTTATCTAATAACAAAAAGGCAGAACTGCTCATGTTTTATATACTCTTTTATAAAGCTGACTGATTAAGTTTACCACGACTTCCACACCTATTGTATTAGAAAGTCGTTAATGTACTCAAAAACAAGTACGATTTTACGATTATTTAAACATAAAATGTTGCAAATAAGTAATTTTAAATCTTTAAGTTGTGATTTCTCTTAACACTTGTTACTCAATTAAAGTGCAAGTGATTTTAAATAATTTCTTTTTTAGAGTCTTGATACGGGGGCCAGCCCATTTCTTTACCAGCAAGCATGTGTAAATGTATGTGATATACAGTTTGCCCGCCGTGCTTGTTACAGTTCATAACTACGCGGTATCCATCTTCGGCAAAGTTATTTTGTTTAGCTAATTTTGCGGCAACGAGGTATAAATCACCTATTAAATGAGCATTTTCTTCGTTTATATCATTTATGGTGGCAATTGCTTTTTTTGGGATAATTAATACATGAAATGGGGCCTGAGGGTTTATATCTTTAAATGCAAGAGTGTTATCGTCTTCATAAACAATACTGGCTGGAATTTCTCGGTTAATTATTTTAGTAAAAATTGTTTCTTGGCTCATAGTGTGTTCCTAATTAAGTGTTGTGAATTTTAAGCTCACTAATGACAAACTTTCAAAGCAGTGTCAAACTGAAATCAAATATAGGAGTTAATATGCTTAAACCAATTTTAATAAGTAGTGCAGTTGCATTACTACTTAGTTTTTCGGCTAATGCGGAAAATATTCACTTTCCAGAAGAATTTGTACCACTGCAAGTGGGCGATAAAATGCTAGAAAGCTCTTTGTTTAGTCGTATTGATGATGTAGAGCTTGCACCAGGAACCTATCAGCTTAGGCTAAAGTACACTGATTTATATGAAGACGGCTACGACATGCATGAAGTGATAGAGTCTGAACCATTTTGGGTAAGTGTAACTGTTGAAGCAGGTAAAGATTATACCTTAGTGTTTAATCGTGCTGAAAATGCAGTATCTGCAAAAGTATTTGCAGAGGCACCACAAGTGAGTTTAAAAGCAAAAAGTAGCGCTGTTGCTAAGCCTCTAAGTGTTATTTCTAACACGCAACTAGCAAGCAATAAACCGGTAATGCAAAATACATTGCCTGCAGGACCTTCACGTCCTAGTCAGCCAATAAAGCCGATAGCACCAATTACAGGTAAAGGCATGCCAAGTGCGCCGCAAATGCTTGATTTTTGGTGGCAACAAGCCACAACTGCAGAGCGTAAAGCTTTCTTAGAAAAAGTAACAAAGTAAAATAACAGAAAAACAAAAGGGCCACATTTGGCCCTTTTTAGTTTCTAGTTAACGCTATTTATTCAAATAATGCGTCAATAGTACCTTGCGCAAGAGGGTGATACCCAGGGCGCGCTTTTAAGTACACGCTTTGTGCCCACTCTTTTTTACCGTTAGTGATAAGTGATTTATATAACGGTACAATTAGCTTACGACGACCAATACCAGATAAGTGCTTGTTAAGCGCAGGATAAATTGGTTGATAACCATTACCTACTGCTAGCATAAACCAAGCAAACGCACGTTCAGCGTTAGTTGATTGCGTTAGGTTAAATTCACTATCAAGCTCGCTCATTTTCTCTATGCTTAAATCGCGTGGTAAGTTATTTAAAAAGTGTAGCCACTCATGCACAGACCAATCAGTCGTTGGTAGTTGAGCTGCGGTTGTGTCGCCTTTCAACCATGCTGCTGTAGCAGTATCTACTTTATCAAATGCATCAGACGTTGGATTTGGCGCATCACTTGGTAAGCCAGGCTCAAAAATCCATTCGTTTACTTTATCCATACTTACAACACCAGGGTACTTCTCAATTAAGTTAGCTTTTAAGTAAGTAACAAATTGCGCGGTAGTAAGTGATTTAAACGAAAACTCTTTAAAGTACGCTTTTACGAATGGGTCAAACTTATCGCGACCATATTTGTTTTCTAGGTAGATTAAAAATAACTGACCTTTAGTGTAAGGCACTGAGCTAAATGCATCGTCTGGGTCGCGCCCGTTAAGTTTTAAATTAAGGCGTGTATCTGGTGCATCAATTGTTTTAATTTGTGCGCGTAAAGACGCTGAATCAAGTGCTTGTTCCATAACCGCACGGTCACGACCAAATACTTCTTCCATAATGCGGTTTTCAACGTACGAGGTAAAACCTTCGTTTAACCATAAATCTTCCCACGTTGCGTTCGTAACTAAGTTACCTGACCAAGAATGAGCAAGCTCATGGGCAATAAGGTTAACTAAGCTTTTATCACCAGCAACAACCGTTGGAGTTATAAACGATAAGCGTGGATTTTCCATGCCACCAAACGGAAAACTTGGCGGTAGCATTAATAAGTCGTAGCGACCCCATGCATATTCGCCGTACATAGCGTTTGTTTTGTCGATCATGGCTTGGGTGTCGTCAAATTCAGCAACTGAGGCATCTAAAATTGTAGGCTCAGCAAATATGCCAGTTTGGTGCGACATTGCTTTAAATTCTAAGTTACCTGCGCCAATAGCAATTAGGTAAGGTGAAATTGCTTGTGGCATATCAAAAATGTAGTCGCCATCTTTATAAAGCGCATCTTTGTTATCGGCACTCATTACAGCACGTATATCTTTTGGTGTATGAATTCGTGCAGAGTAAGTTACACGCATTGCGGGTGTATCTTGCACTGGGATCCAACTACGTGCATGAATTGCTTGCGATTGGCTGTACATAAATGGATGCGTTTTACTTGCCGTTTGCTCTGGTGTTAACCATTGCAGGCCTGAAGCTTCTGGACGACTGTTGTAATAAATACGAACTACTTCAGCTTGGTTTTTAAACACAATAGTAAGCTTTGAACCTTTAACATCATCTCGCTTAGCTAAATCAAAAGTCGCTTTTTTCCAGTTACCGCTTTGATCTTTGTACATTACTTTATCAATGTCTAAGTCGCGGGTATCAAGTACGAGAGTTCTACTTTTGCTGTTGTTCCACTGAAGAGTATGCTCAACAAAACCTTCTAACTGCTTGTCGGCAAAGTCGACATCTAAATCAAGGTTTAAGTGAGTAGTAACAACATCATCAAGGTTAGCATACGAGTTTTGGTCAATCGCATTAGCCATTGCTTGCGAACACATACCCGCCATAGCGAGGCTTAAAAAAAGAGGTTTAATTTTCATCATTACTCTGAACACAAATAAAAAAGTGCTGGTTTTATATCACGATTGACACGGTGGGTTGAGTGATTTTTACAATCTAGTGCCACATTTGCGACGATGAGGTAAACTATTGCGATTAGTTACCGGTATTTTTAGAGAGCTTTGTGGCGCATTCATTACACTCATTACATACATTCGCATTAAACAGCCAATGCCAAAATTTTGTTGAAATTACTCAGGTTGAGCAACTTAAAACGCAAAGTTTTAGCGCACCGTTTTGTTTGCTAGGCGAGGGCAGTAATACCGTATTTTTAAATGACTACATGGGTACGGTTATAAAAATAGCTTTAAAAGGTATTAAAATTACCGAGCGTGAGAGCGACACACTAATAAGTATTGCCGCAGGCGAAAACTGGCATCAACTAGTCAGTTATTTATTAGAGAAAAATATACCCGGGCTTGAAAATCTAGCACTTATACCGGGCACAGTGGGTGCATCGCCGGTACAAAATATTGGTGCTTATGGCGTTGAGATAGCTAAATTTATTGAGTTGGTAGAGTACTTTGATATAACCACTAAAACTATGCACTCACTAAATAATACACAATGTGAATTTGCTTACAGAGACTCAATATTTAAAAATGCTCTCAAAAATAAAGCGGTGATCACGCAAGTGCATTTAGCGCTCCCAAAAAAATGGCAACCAGTATTAAGTTATGGCCCCCTGCAACAGCTCTCAAGCATTACCCCGCAAGCAGTATTCGATCAAGTAATACAAACTCGCAATAGCAAATTACCTAACCCATATACACTTGCCAATGCGGGTAGCTTTTTTAAAAACCCAATAATAACCAACCAGCAGTTAGCTGAACTATTAAAGCAATTTGCAGATTTACCTCATTACGAATATGGGCAAAGTCATCACAAGGTCGCAGCAGGTTGGCTAATCGATCAAAGTGGTTTAAAAGGGCACCGTGAGGCCGGTATAGAAGTGCATCAACAACAAGCTCTAGTACTTGTTAATCACGGAAATAGTGAAGGCAGCGACCTAATAAAAATGATTAAACACATTCAGCAAGTTGTTTATACGCGTTACAACATCATGCTAGAACACGAAGTACGTTTAATGGATGCACGCAGCGAATGCCATATTAACGCGGAGCCTAAGTAATGAAAGCACCTGATGGAAACAAACTCGCTATTTTAAATGCACTCAACCAAGGAGGCTTTGTATCTGGCCAAGCCTTGGGTGAAAAGCTAGGTATTAGCCGAGCTGCGGTAAGTAAACATATTAAAACGTTACAAGAAATGGGCTTGGATATCTTTAAAGTGACTGGCAAAGGCTATTGTTTGAATAGTCAGGTGGGCCTTCTAAATAAAACGCAAATTGATCAGCACTACAAAGCGCTAGGTGCTAATACTGCCGATGTAGAAGTACATCCTATTATTGATTCGACCAACAGTGAGCTTATGCGCCGTATACAGGCTAAAACAGCGCTTGAATCTGGCACTGTTATTGTTGCTGAAATGCAGCAAGCAGGACGTGGCAGACGCGGCCGTGTTTGGCAATCCCCATTTGGCGCTAATCTGTATTACAGTTACTTTTGGCGTCTAGATGACGGCTTACAAGCTGCAATGGGTGTATCAATTGCAGTAGGCATTGCTGTTTATGATGCAATTAAAGCGTTATACCAAATTGACGTAGAGCTTAAATGGCCTAACGATATTTATATAAATAAACAAAAACTTGCAGGTGTATTGGTTGAATTAGATGGACAACCGCAAGGACCTTGTCAGTTAGTGATTGGTATAGGTATTAATTTACAAATGCCTGAGAGTTTTAGCCAACATATAGACCAAGCGTGGACCGACTTAAATCAACATACTCAAAAGCTTGATAAAAACCACCTGGTGGCGTCACTTACTTATCATTTAGAGCAGCGTTTAGTGCAGTATCGTCAAACGGGCTTACAAGATATGTATGAGCAATGGAATTCCCTTAATGCGTTTGCTGGCGATTATGTTGAGCTAAATACAGGGCACCGAAGTTGGCGTGGAATATGCGAAGGTATTGACCCACAAGGTGGAATACGAATTCGCCAAGATGGTGAAGTAAAAAGTTATTACGGTGGGGAAGTCTCCCTCAGAAAGGCGCAAGTATGAGATTACTGATCGACGTAGGAAATACATCATTAAAAGCTGTGTTGTGGCATAACGAGCAAGCACAACCGGCAGATATAAATAACCTACCTTGGTTGCAAATAACCGAAGTGATTTATGCGTGCGTAGGGCGCAGTGATTTACTAAACGATATTCTCGCGCAAGCGGCTAGCAATAATATTGCTTGCTTTGAAGCCAAGGTAACCAAAACGCTTGGAGATCTTGTATGCGCTTACGAGCATGTAGCTAACTTAGGCATAGACAGGTGGCTTGCGCTTATTGCAGGCTTTACGTTATATCCAAACACAGCATGCATTGTTGTTGATGCGGGTACTGCAACCACAATTGACGTGCTTGATAGCGAATGTAAGCATTTAGGTGGCTGGATTTTACCTGGGCTTGATTTAATGACCTCATCGCTTACACAAAATACCCAACGTGTTTTTGATGACGGTAAAACACCGTTTACTAATAAATTGGGTAAAAACACGCCAAATGGTTTAAAAAACGGTGCCTTAGTGGCAACCATTGGAGCAATTGAGCAAGCTAAGTTGCACTTAACGGATAAAAAAACAGAGCAAAAAGTACAAATAATTTTTGCTGGTGGCTATGGCTCACTATTACAGCAGCAATTTGCAGGAAGTATTTTTGATTCATTGCTCGTAATGAAGGGATTAAATTACTGGCACCAGCTAAGTAAAACAACATAAAAAAGTGCAAAAAACGTGTTTTCGCGTGAATATTGAGCATTTAAACTAAAAATTTACACTTTTTTTAATTTTGTTGTTGCATCCCAATAAACCTTACTCTAATATCTCGCCCCGTACTAAAGCAGTGCCGACTTAGCTCAGCTGGTAGAGCAACTGACTTGTAATCAGTAGGTCAACCGTTCGACTCGGTTAGTCGGCACCACTTTCCTTTTACCGGAAGTGAATTAGTAGAGAATTATCGTGGAGGGGTTCCCGAGCGGCCAAAGGGATCAGACTGTAAATCTGACGGCTCAGCCTTCGCTGGTTCGAATCCAGCTCCC
>NZ_BADT01000070.1 GCF_000239855.1 Pseudoalteromonas sp. BSi20652
TTTTTGTTTTAGCTTTTTAGGCGCTTCGGCTTTAGGCTGACGATATATTTTTATTATGTGATATAAATTCACAAGCGACAGCAAGCCGTTAGTAAAAATCACGGGCACTGCGCCAATGGCAACACCGTATGCAGTAAATACAATACAACCAAACATGTTGTACCAACGTAGTTTTACTACATCTGTCATTGTTAACGATGCAACCAATAAAGCTGATGCAATATAACCTAAATATTCCCAACTCAATTGTTCTCTCCTAGCCTTTAGGTTAGCATTACATGTACTGCTAGCTTATGGCACTTATAAGTATTGCAAAGTTACAACAAAATAAAAAAGCTAACCTGCTTAAAAACCTGAAAAAGTTTGCCGGAAAATACCAGCAAATTCTTAAATCATTACACGGGAAATGAAGGTAAAATAATACTATTAGCAAAGCTAATAATATTAGTAGCAAGTTAGCGTAAATTCTTAGTGTCTTAATGCTATCGTCATTAAGATGTAATAAATAGGACAAATGTCCGAAGAGCACATTGATGTTTCAATACCATTTTTCTAGTTACCTTGTTGATCAGCTTTTAACCTTTGCCGGTAATAGCTATCAACAATCAAAAAAAGAAGTGCTAATCCACCAAGATCAGCCTTTAAGCAAGCTTGTGCTTGTACGCAGTGGCACTGTGTCGTTTAGTTACGACGTAGGTAATGGACGACGCCTGCTGTTAGGACAATTGGATTGTAATAATACTCTTATTGGCGAAATAGAAGCGCTTAACAATAACCCCTGTATTTATACCGTAACGTGCTTTAGCGATGTTACCTATAATCTTATTGAGCTTAGACATTGGCGCACTCTGCTGCTTGAAAAACCAGAACTGAGCTTATACACCGCACAAACGATTGCGGCTAAGTTTCAAGAAAACCAAAAAATCAATTTAGATAAGTTATTACTGCCATTGAGCTACAACATAGCTAAAGATTGCTTACTAAGAGCCGAGAACAATAACCCTACACTACTTCGCGCCTACCCAACCGTAAATGCTGAAGCCGAACGCTTTGCGACCACTGAGCGCGCTTACAGACGCGTTGTTACCGAACTTGTAGAAAAAGGCTTAGTACTTAGAAGTAACGATGGCTTACAAGCGGTCGATATACCAAAACTAAGTGAATACGTAGACAGCTTTGCCCAGCTTTAAAATAAAAA
>NZ_BADT01000069.1 GCF_000239855.1 Pseudoalteromonas sp. BSi20652
GGCTTTAGCGTCTCAAGGGATGCGAATAATACACCCTTTATTTTTCGAGTCAACACTTTGTTTTAAACTTTCTTTCGACAATTTAAAACCGAAGTTTTATTTAACTCTCTGAGTAGTTCGTGCCTCGCTATGCGTTGGCGTTTCCCTTCTCAGTGGGGTCGCATTATAGGGAGCGGCGGATTTTACGCAAGCGTTATTTTCATTAAATAGTAATTAAAATTAAGCCCCAAGCAAGCACACACGATAAGCACAAGTTACCCACAAAAGCCTGTTGATAAGTCTTATTTTTACATAGCTAACCATACTAAAGCTTTTAATTAAAACCCTAAAAATACAAAAAGCACCTTATAAAGGTGCTTCTCAAAAGTAATAGTTATTAGAATCTAGGGTCTGTTTATCTTTCAAGATTAAATTTGCAGCAGTCTGTTTGGTATTTGGGCAAGGCAGAGCCTATGTAGTTTGGTTGATCCCCATAAATAGGCGATAACGCAGCATTAATGCCAAACAGGCGCTGCCCAAAGGGTTCTTCCTAGGGGCTATTTACTCTTTGTTACTCGGTTTTTACTTATTCTTACATGGATGTAAGCCAGTAGGGTAACGCAGGAGCAGTTACCGAGCCCACTAGGTTACAAATCTCGCGCCGCGATTAAACAACCCCTAGTTTGAACAAATTTTAATCCGCAAAGAGCAACAGACCCTAGTATAAAATACTATATAACTTGCGACGATACTTTGCTGCGAGCGCATCACCATCGGGTAAAGAGGCAATAATGGCTAAAAAGCTTGGTTTCACTTCATTGAAATTCAGATCTTTTTGCAGCACTGTAAATAGTATATCCAATGCTTCTTCTTTTCTGCCTGCTTCATTGAGCAACATACTGAGCTCTTCTTTTAATTCTAAGTCATTTGGATACTTTTCTACTTGTTGTTGCTTTTCTTTAATCTCTGGTGAATCTTTTGCTTCAAGCGCGGCTTCGCATTTTGCTTTTATATTATTAAAGTAAGCATCTTGATCTTGTGCATCTATTGTATTTATAAGCGCTTGCGCTTCATCTACCTTGTGAATTTGAATACATATGTCTGCAAGCACTAATTTGATACGTGCATTACCGCTGTCTATTTCATAAGCTTGCTTTGCATAATTAAATGCAGCATTTAAGTCTGACTTTAATAACGCTTGCTTTGCTTGTTCTAGCAGTAAGTCTTGTTGCGCCGGTAAATGCTTTGCTAGGGCTTCACGTATTTGCGCTTCGCTTTGAACACCTGCAAGTAAATCTACTGGTGCAGAGTCTTTTAATAATACAAGCGTAGGCAGTGTTTGAAGACCAACCTGTTGCGCAAGTTGAGAAGCGAGTGCTTGCTCTGCATCGCAATCTAGGTTTGCTACTACTATATAGCTTGCATATTCAGCCGCTACTTTATCTAAAATTGCAGCCTGTCCGATGCAGTCAGGACTTTGAGGAGAGAAAAAGTTAAGCAACACCAATTTTTGCTGTGATGTTTCACCGAGTACTTGTTGAAGGTTTTGCGCGTTAATACTAACTATGTTGCTCATTGAATTGATTGCCATATTCATCTATTTAGGTTTTTATATGGTGGTGAACATAATAATTACAAGTCATATACCTAAATCATCCGGTATACATATTCAACAATGAGGGAAAACATGAAATTAACTTACCTAAGTGCAATACTTTTATTAGCAAGCCCATTTGTACAGGCAAATGGACTCGATTTGAATTTAAGCAAAACCATGCCAGCTATAGAAAAGTTTTACCTCGATTTACACCAATCACCAGAGCTTTCTTATCACGAACAAGAAACAGGCAATAAAATAGCGGATAAATTAACTCAACTGGGTTTTAAAGTAACAAGTAATGTAGGTGGCTTTGGTGTAGTTGGTATTTATAAAAATGGTGAGGGGCCGACAGTAATGATCCGCACTGATACCGATGGCTTACCTATTATAGAGCAAACAGGAAAATCCTATGCATCAAAAGTCAAAGTAATAGACGAGCACGGTGCTAAAGTAGGTGTAATGCACGGCTGTGGCCACGATATTCACATGAGTTCATTTATTGGAACTGCAGAGCAATTAATAGTACACAAAAATCAATGGAAAGGCACTTTGATGATGGTTGCACAGCCTGCCGAAGAAGTTGGCGGGGGTGCTAAAGCTATGTTAAGCGAAGGACTATTTAGTAAATATGCAAAACCTGATCATATAATTGCTTTGCATGTAAGTGCTAGCGTCCCCGCTGGTAAGGTATCAATGAAAAACGAATACACTATGGCAAGTGTAGATTCTGTCGATATTACAATAGAGGGCAAAGGTGGTCATGGTGCTTATCCGCATACAACTATAGACCCAGTGGTTATAGCTGCACGCACTGTACTTGCTCTGCAAACAATCACAAGCCGAGAGCTTTCACCGCTTGAGCCCTCGGTTATTACAGTTGGGTCTATTCATGGTGGCTCAAAACATAATGTGATTTCTGATGAAGTAAAGTTGCAACTCACTCTCAGAAGCTATAACCCAAATGTTAGAAGTGCTCAGATAGCAGCAATTAAACGAATCACGGCAGGTATTGCACAAAGTGCAGGCTTAAATGAATCAAACTACCCTGTGGTATATGTACATGAAGATGAATCTATTCCATCTACCTATAATAACCCTGCACAAACAGACATTGTTAGAAACTCTATTGCCAGCGCAATTGGCGATACTAATGTACTTGAAACACAAGCTGTAATGGCAGGTGAAGATTTTGGCTTATACGGGCGCACCGATGAAAATATCCCTATTACCCTATTTTGGCTAGGAGGCGTAAACCAAGCACAATATGCAGATTCGATAAAAACAGGTGAGGTACTCCCTTCTCTACACTCTAGTAAATTTGCACCAGATTATAAAGTTGCTATTCCAACTGGAATAAAAGCAATGAGTAACGCTGCTGTTGCCTTATTTAATAAGTAACCTGAGTTCAGGTTAAGTAATACCAATTCAACATTAAACAATATCATTGAATAAAATGGCTCTGTAGTTAACTAGCAACAGAGCTTTTTTTATAACTCGACTTTTTAAAGGTCGCTTTTCCACCTCGTTTAGCAAAACGTTTTTTAGGTGAGGTTTTTGGTAACCTTGCAAATGCATTGCTATCACAGTTTGCTGCTAATTGAACAAACCCATTTAGGTCAGCAAGTAAAGGTTGTAAAAATTGCTGATAACTCATTGCCTGCTGTGCAATATCACCTAAGCTCGACTCCCACTTTGCGGTTAAATCAGGACTCACTAAACCTTGTGGTAATACGCTAATAAGAGCAAGTCCCGTTTCGGTCGCTCTAATTGACTTACCTTCACGTTTTAAAAAACGACGTTTAAAAAGCAACTCGATTATTCCTGCACGTGTTGCCTCCGTACCTAAACCATCGGTGTCTTTTAATACTTTTTTAATTTGTGGATCTTTAACATAACGGCTAATGCCCGTCATCGCAGCCAATAATGTAGCATCGGTAAAATAAGCAGGGGGTGATGTATGCTTTTCGACTACTTCGCCTTGCTCACAAAAAAGAGACATACCTTTTGTTAAAGGAGGTAACGTAGCTTCATCTTTTAATTCAGACTTACCCATTAATACCTTAAAGCCTAAGCTTACATCTTGTTTTGCATTTGCTTTAAATAATCCGCCAGCGATTGTTATCTCTGCTTTAGTTTCATTATATATATAGTCGGGATAAAACTGAATTAGGTAATGGCGGCTTATTAATTGATATACCTTCGCTTCGTCACCGCTCAAACTCGCTGACTTTAACTGCTTAGCCGTAGGCACAATGGCATGATGGGCAGCCACTTTTGAATCGTTAAAACATTTACTACGCTTTTTTACATCAGCCCCGTTTACTAATTCACTGCTTTGCCCACCATTAGCACTTATTGCCTTAAAAATAGCAGATGCTTCTTGGTGGTGATCTTTGGGTAAATAGCGATTATCAGAGCGTGGGTAAGTTATTAGTTTATGACGTTCGTAAAGTATTTGGCAAATATCCAACACTTTTTGAGCTGGCATACCAAATGCTTTAGCCGAATCTATTTGCAGAGCAGATAAATTATAAGGTAATGGAGCACTTTGTTTTTTTTGTTTTTGGTCGAGTGAAGTAAGCTCAGCATTTTGCTTTGTAATGCGTGAAGCAACATTTTCTGCAAGAGCTTTGTTAAGTATTCGCCCTTCTTCATCTTGGTGTGGCTCACATGCTTTGCTTGGAACCCACTTAGCTATGAATGGTTGATTATCTGGAGTAAGCAAATGCGCCAATACATCGTAAAAAGGCTTAGATACAAAGTGCGCTATTTCGTTATCTCTATTAACAACAAGACCTAAAATAGGAGTTTGAACCCGCCCTACCGAAAGTACATTACCAAACCCTGCTTTTTGCCCAGCGAGTGTGTATGCACGTGTTAAATTCATACCAAATAGCCAATCAGCACGAGAGCGCGCTAAAGCAGATACACTTAGCGGAATAAAATCTCGATTAGAACGCATTGTGCCCAATGATTTCTTTACCGCCGATAAGTTTAAATCACTAATGAGTAAACGTTGCGTACTCTGCTTTTTAGCCTGACTTATTTTAGCTTCTTCAATTACTTGATCGACCAGAAGCTGGCCTTCACGGTCTGGATCGCCAGCGTGAATAAGTTGCGAGGCTTGTTTAATTAATTTTTTTAAAACAGTGAGCTGTTTGCGTGTTTTAGTTTTGGCTTTTAACTTCCACTGCTTAGGTATTATAGGTAAGTGTTCAAACTGCCACTTTTTAAAACGTTCATCGTAATCATCGGGTTCTGCTTGTTCTAGCAAATGCCCAATACACCAAGAGACACAATCGCCATTAGCTACTTCTATATAACCATCATGTTTTTTATGTGGTTTTGGTAACGCATCAGCAATAGCGCGTCCAAGTGAAGGTTTTTCTGCAATGTAGAGTTTCATAGCCTGCTCACCACTGTTCATATAAACAGTAGTCTAGCACAGCTATTTTAAAGGAGGCACTTTTTTGTAATCATTACTGATTACGGTATTGTTATTTTTCATTTCGGTATCTATATCGATTAAAAGTAAATGCTCATACATTAACGTGCTATGAGATAAATCCCAACGACGGATTCAGCAATACGTAAAAGTTGTAAAATTGGCGCTATAATAACAATCAATTGACCTAGAACACATTGCCATAAAAAATTTTCCTTTTAAAACCTGATTGTGCAATCCAAGAAATGCAATTAAACGTCCAAACACGATAGCTATATATAAATATCAACTCTTTTAAGCTTGAGCATGTCAAGTTACTAAAAAGAAACAAGGCAGCAGTTAACACTATAAGCCTTTAAGTTAAGTAACCTTGAAATATACAAAACATAAAAACCGATTCAAGATTAACAATCTAACGTACATTTATAGGAGCAGACTCTTTTGCTTTACCTTGCAAAATAGAAATCTCGACGCGGCGATTTCTACGACGGTCTTCATCTGTATCATTAGGTACAAGTGGTCTTGTTTCCGCTCGCCCTACAACCATCATACGCGTTTTATCAAATCCTTGAACCCTCTGTAATTCACTTGCAACAGCGACTGCACGTTTTGAAGATAAGTCCCAATTGTTAATATATAACTCATTAGATACCTGAAAATCATCTGTATGTCCTGATACGGTTATTTCTCCGGGTACATCTTTTAAAAGTATACCGATGTCTTGAATGATAGGCTTAAATTTAGGCTGTAAAAAGGCACTTCCCGATGGAAATGAGCCATTTTCACGAATACGAATAATGATTTGCTGCCCTAAAGACTCAAGTTCAATTGCGCCATCTATTATTTGCTTTTCAAGCTGCTGCGCTATTTTTTTTACAAGTTCATTTGTTTGCTCTTGATCTGCAGATGCAGTTGCTTGTTCAGAAGATTGCTCTTGAGAAGTGCTACGGGATTCGCCACCACGCTTATCACCACGTTGCTCTTGTCTGCCTCCGGCAGAGCTTTCATCTCCCGCTTGAAATTCAAGCATTTGCTGAGTCATTTCAACCGTTTGCTGCTGAATGGTTTCTATCGGAGTCGGCTCAGGTTTTCCTGGGGTAAACTCCATGGCAATAACAGAGGTACCTTTGGGAATATCTTTTACTTCAATTTTATTTTGCACACCAAAAGCAAACTTCATAGAGCCCGCAATTTGTTTAAACTTAAGTACATCCATTTCTGAAAACGCAAGCAAGAGTACAAAAAAGCACATTAATAGCGACATTAAGTCCGCAAAAGTTCCCATCCATGCGGGTAACCCTGGAGGTGGACATTTGCACTCTTGATCTGACATGGTTACTCCTCGGTATCTACTTTACGTTTTGATTCAGCTAAGTAGTTTTTCAAAATACCTTCAATTACTTTTGGATTTTGACCATCTTGAATCCCTAAAATAGCATCCAAAATTAAACGCTGATTCATAGCTTCTTCTTCTTTTCGGAGTTCTAACTTTACTTGAATTGGAATTGCTACAACATTAGCTAAAAATGCGCCGTATAGAGTCGTTAGTAGTGCTACCGCCATCGCTGGACCAATCGCCTTTGGATCGTCCATATTTGAGAGCATAGCAACAAGCCCGATAAGCGTACCAATCATACCCATCGCAGGTGCAATATCGGCTAATGACTTAAATAAACCTGCGCCCATCTCGTGCCGAGTTGTCGTTAACGAAATATCTTTTTGGAGTGTTGCACGAACAACATCGGCATCATGGCCGTCTACAAGCATGTCGACGCCTTTGCGCATAAAGGGGTTTGGAATTTCAGCTTCTTCGAGCGCTAAAAAGCCCCCTTTACGAGCTGAATCAGCAAGCTCTACTGCTTTTTCAATAAGCTCTTCTGGCGTTTCAATTTTAAACATAAACGCTTTAGCAACAACTTTACCTATACCCAAAAACTGCGACATGGTGAAATTTGATAAAACAATGAAGAGTGAACCACCAAATACAATTACACTTGAGGGAGCATCGGCAAACATAGCCATTTCACCGCTACTACTCATAAACATAGACATGACAATTAAGCCAATTGCGCCTAGGATCCCGATTATGGTTGCTAAATCCACATTTCCTCCAGAAGTTTCATGCTTAATGGCCTTATCATAAACTTTTATTATTAACTGCTTATCGGCAACATATTGAATTGCTTAAGCCATTTTTATAAATAAACATAAAAAGCAGCCTTTAGCACTATTTTAGATCAAGTTATAAAGGCTACCTAATTATCAATTGATTTACTAAACTAATAGACCGCTATTGAGGCTTTGTTAATACACTTTAAATATAATTTAACGTTATAAAGGTAAAAAACAATATCATCCTTTGACCTAGTTTAGCATTCCCCCTAAAATTGACCCTAAATTTATTATGTAAGCTGAAATAAAGATGGCGACCAAAAAACCTGAAAACTTAAGTTTCGAACAAGCACTAGAAGAATTATCTACAATCGTTAGTGACATGGAACAAGGTGACTTATCGCTTGAGCAATCATTAAAGCAATTTGAGCGTGGAATTGCATTAGCGAGTGCTTCATCAGGGAAATTACAGCAAGCAGAACAAAAAGTATCAATTTTAATGGGTAATGGCGAAAAGTCAGTACTTACAAACTTTGATAATGATATGGAATAGCTGTGAGCATAAAAAATTATATTGAACGTGCTCAAAAAGATGTAGTTGCGACCTTACAACAGCATTTTGAACAGTCTCTCGATACAGAAGAAACTGTAAAGAACGCCACGCAATATGGATTATTTAACGGCGGTAAAAGATTACGCCCATTTTTAGTTTATGCCACAGGCAATATGCTTGGTGCAAACCAACAAGACTTGAATGTACTTGCGGCTGCAATTGAGTGCATTCATAGCTATTCGTTAGTTCATGATGACTTACCAGCGATGGACGATGACGATTTACGCCGTGGACGCCCTACTTGCCACATAGCGTTTGGCGAGGCAAACGCTATTTTAGCGGGTGATGCTCTGCAAGCTCTCGCCTTTGAGCTTATTGCAAATCATAAATTTGAATGCTCATCGCAAACACAAGTAAAAATGATTTCTACACTTGCCCACGCATCAGGTCTTCAGGGAATGGTTGGCGGTCAAGGCCTTGATATAGCAGCAACAGATAAAGTGATTACTGTACAAGAACTTGAGCGCATACATAAACTAAAAACCGGTGCACTTATCAATTGTGCAATTACACTTGGCGCACTGTGCAGTGAAAAGGCAGACCAACAAACCTTAGAAAATTTAAGTATTTTTGGGTATGCTATAGGGCTTGCATTTCAAGTACACGACGACATTTTAGATGTTGAGGGCGATACGGTTATTTTAGGAAAGCCACAAGGCTCCGATATTGCCGCGAATAAAGCGACATATCCGGCGTTATTAGGTATGCTAGGCGCTAAAGAAAAGGCGCAGAATTTAATACAACAAGCACATGAAGCGTTGGCAAATATAGATGCTGACACAACACATCTTGCGTCGCTAGCAAATTATCTTATTGAGCGTGACCACTAATTTTTGCTCTTACGTATTGCAATTAGCACTGACATTATTACTCAACATTAATTATTCGTAAAAGCTTTGAATTAATTAATGTTAGCGAAGGATATATATAAAACCATGACACTTGATAGTAGCAAGTATCCATTACTTAATTTGGTTGACGAGCCAGCCCAATTGCGTGACTTAGCGCAAGAAAAACTCCCTGCATTTAGCAATGAGCTGCGCGATTATTTACTCAATTCAGTATCGCAAAGTAGCGGTCATCTAGCGTCTGGTTTAGGGACGGTTGAACTAACCGTTGCGCTGCATTATGTTTATAACACTCCAGACGATCGCCTAGTTTGGGATGTGGGTCATCAAGCTTATCCGCATAAAATCCTTACTGGTCGTCGCGACCAAATGCACAGTATTCGCCAAAAAGACGGTTTGCACCCTTTTCCTTTTCGCGATGAAAGCCAATACGATACGTTTAGCGTAGGCCATTCAAGCACTTCTATTTCAGCTGCTTTAGGTATGTCTATTGCCGCGCAAAAAGAAGGAAAAGGCCGAAAGTCAGTAGCTATTATTGGTGACGGAGCTATAACCGCAGGCATGGCATTTGAAGCGATGAATCATTTAGGTGATGTAAAATCAGACATGCTTATTATTTTGAATGATAACGAAATGTCGATTTCTGAAAATGTTGGCGCATTAACAAATCACTTTGCTCGAATTTTATCAGGTAGCTTTTATACTAACATTCGTGAAGGTAGTAAAAAGTTACTCTCAGGTGTGCCTCCGGTAAAGCAACTTGCCAGTAAAATGGAAGAGCACATTAAGGGCATGATGATCCCGGGTACCTTCTTTGAAGAATTAGGCCTAAATTACATAGGCCCAATTGATGGTCACGATGTAAACATGCTTGTAGATACATTACGTAATATGCGTAATTTAAAAGGCCCACAGCTTTTACATATAAAAACGCAAAAAGGTAAGGGCTACAAACCGGCTGAAGCCGATCCAATTGGTTATCATGGTGTACCAAAATTCGATCCAAGTACAACTAGCCTGCCTAAATCTAAACCTAGTGCTGCTACTTTTTCAAAAGTATTTGGCGATTGGTTATGCGATATGGCAAAGCAAGACAGCAAGTTAATGGCTATCACGCCTGCAATGCGCGAAGGTTCAGGCATGGTACGTTTTTCTAAAGAGTTTCCAGATCAATACTTTGATGTAGCAATAGCAGAACAACACGCTGTTACCTTAGCTGCTGGCTTTGCTTGCGAAGGTTTAAAACCTGTTGTAGCTATTTACTCAAGCTTTTTACAACGTGCGTATGACCAATTAATACATGATGTTGCACTGCAAAACTTACCTGTATTATTTGCCATTGACCGCGCTGGTATTGTTGGAGCCGATGGTGAAACTCACCAAGGTGCGTACGATTTAAGCTTTATGCGCTGCATTCCAAATATGGTAATTATGGCACCAAGCGATACCAACGAATGCCGCCAAATGCTATACACCGGTTATAAAGCAAATTGTCCAGTAGCTGTTCGTTACCCTCGTGGTAGTGCGGGCACTGCAGACATAGAAAACACGATGCAATTGCTCGAAATTGGTAAAGCGAATGTAATAAAACAAGGCAGTAAAATTGCCATTTTATCGTTCGGTACATTACTTGAAAATGCGCAGCTTGCTGCACATGAATTAGATGCAACGCTTGTTAATATGCGCTTTATTAAACCGCTTGATACTGCTCTTTTAAACGAACTAGCAACTAGCCATGATGTAATAGTTACGATTGAAGATAACGCTATTGCAGGCGGTGCAGGCTCTGCAGTTAACGAATTCTTAGCAACGCAAAAAGCTAATATTAATATCCTTAACTTAGGTATTCCTGATGAGTTTATTAAACATGGCACACAAGATGAAATGCATAACGAAATGGGGTTAGGTGAGCAAGGAATATTAAACGCTATCAAAGCGTTTACTCGCTAACTAACTGCATTGAAAACATATTAAAAAGAA
>NZ_BADT01000068.1 GCF_000239855.1 Pseudoalteromonas sp. BSi20652
TTTTTATTTATTTTGTTACTTCGTATTGCGTAACTTTACCATTTAATTTAGTAAGCTCTTTGAGTTGGGGGAGCTGCTTTTGTAATTCACTTTTATCAAGTGAAGGACCAACGAATACCTTGGTTAATGTCCCATTTGGAGTTTTAATGGGTTTCGTAAACGTTTTAAACCCTTCAACTTTTAATTTAGCCTGTAATGCTTTTACATTTGCAACATGTGAAAAACTACCTAATTGAATAACATAAGCCATACTTGTTAGGTTTTCATCACTTTCACGTGGTGCAATAAGTTCTGGTTTAGCTTGAACAGGCGCCTTTGTAATTGGTGTAGCTTTGGGTTCAATTGTTGCTTCAACAACTTTATCTTCCAAAGCGTAGTCACTCTCATCCATAGCGTTTTGCTGCTCAAAAGCTTCATCGTCAGCTTGAATGTCTTCAATTTCATCTTGTTTTAGTGGCTCAGCATTAGCCATGTTTTCATCAATTGACTCTTGAAGATCGATTGTTTTGAACTCAGGGCGATCAGGAATCGCTTTAAAGCCTTCTTTATAATGCACTTTTTCGCCATCGAGTATATTAGGGATAAACACAATTGCTGCGATCACTACTATACTTGTTCCGACTAAGCGATTAATAAAACTTGAGTTCACCGACATCCTCTCTATTTTTTAAAGTAATTAATAGCGCCGGCCACTGTAAAAAATGAACCAAATACAATCAACATAGTATCACTTTGTTGTTTTGGTAAAATTACACTCAGTGCCTGTGCCACACTATCATAGCTATTAATAGTATTATAATGAGATATACCCTGCAGCGCATTTTGTAAATTACTTGCAGTGTCGCCTCGCGGACCACTTAAGCTCGCTAATGACCACTCATCGACCAAGTGACTTACTTCTTTAAGTACACCCACTTTATCTTTATCAGCAAGCATAGCGGCTAATGCATGAATTTTAAAGCCTTTATCTTTATAGCTTGATAACTTATTGGCTAAATAACGCGCCGACTCAGGGTTATGTGCTACATCGGTAAAGACTAAAGGCTCAGCGCTTAACTGCTGAAACCGCCCTTCTACAACTAAATTTGCGAGGCAACTTCGTATGATTTGCTCACTTGGTAATAAGTTTAAAGCGCTTAGCGCAGTTAACGCCGTTGCTGCATTTTGACACGGTATTGCTGGCTTATCTATTTCAAGATTATGTTCTTTAAATTGCCAATTAAAGCTATCAGCATTCTCTTTGAAAATAAAGTCACTGCCCGACAGCGTCATGTTGGCATTAATTTCTTTGCCGTAATCAGTCATTGTGTGAGGAATATTCAAATCCCCTATAATAGCGGGTGTATTTTCACGAAAAATACCGGCTTTATCATAAGCCACCAGCTCACGTGTATCACCTAGGTATTCTTTATGATCTAAATCGATAGTTGTAATTACACTGGCAAAAGGGGTTACTATATTTGTGGCGTCAAAGCGCCCACCTAAACCAACCTCTAATAATACATAATCAACCTTACAGCGTTTAAAAATTGCCAACGCACCTAAAGTACCATATTCAAAATAAGTCAAAGGTGTGTCTTTACGGCCTTGCTCAAGCTGGTGAAAAGCATCTATATGAAATTGGTCTGCCAGTTCTTCGCCATTAACTCGTACACGCTCGTTATAACGAATTAAATGAGGAGATGCGTAAGTACCCACGCTAAAACCTTGCGCTAGTAATAGCGACTCTAAGCAACGTGCAGTAGTACCCTTCCCGTTTGTACCGGCAATAAGAATAATTTTACTTGGAGTGTTTAAAAGGCCAATATTGTTGGCAACAGTAGCAACTCGTTCTAGGCCCATTGCAATATTAGCTGGGTGAACACTTTCTAAATAAAAAAGCCAATCATCAAGGCTTGATGATTGGCTAGGAATTGTTTTTGTCATAGCGTGAATCAGTAAAGCTTAAATTTACGCTACTCTATGCTCTTGTTCCGTAGAAGGCAAGTTCATAAATTTAGCTAAAATGCGGGCAAGGGTATCGCGCATTTCACGGCGGTCAATAATCATGTCAATTGCACCGTGTTCTAGCAAAAATTCACTACGCTGAAAACCTTCAGGTAATGTTTCGCGAACAGTTTGCTCAATAACACGAGGACCAGCAAAACCAATTAACGCTTTAGGTTCAGCAACGTTAATATCGCCCAGCATAGCAAGTGATGCAGATACACCACCCATTGTTGGGTCGGTCATCACTGAAATAAATGGAAGACCTTTTTCCGTCATTTTTGCAAGTGCAGCACTTGTCTTAGCCATTTGCATAAGCGACATAAGCGCTTCTTGCATACGTGCTCCGCCTGATGCAGAAAAACAAATAAGCGGCATGTTATGCTCTAAACATTGATCAACAGCATCAACAAAGCGAGCGCCAACAACAGAAGCCATTGAACCACCCATAAATGAGAACTCAAATGCTACCGCTGCCACTGGAATACCTTTTAATCGGCCTTTCATAGCTACAAGTGCATCTTTCTCACCACTTGCTTTTTGCGCTGCACTGATACGATCAGAGTACTTTTTAGAATCTTTAAACTTAAGAATGTCTTTAGGCTCATGTTGTGTGCCAAGCTCTTGACGATCACCTTCATCTAAAAAGTGCTCTAGGCGCTTACGGCCACTAACACGCATGTGGTGGTTACACTTAGGACATACGTTTAATGACTTTTCTAATTCAGCTTTATATAAAATTGAATCACACGATGTGCACTTAGCCCAAACACCTTCTGGGATTTCTTTACGACCTGATGACTTTGTCGTTTTAGGTAAGATTTTTTCTAGCCAACTCATTTGCAACTCTCTTAATACTGTTCTGTGTCGCGAGCCTGTTAATAGCAATTAGCAGGCAATTTTTTCAATTAAAACATGAATTACACTAACGCGGTATAAAAAACTGGTCTTAGTAGTTAAAAGTGCTCATAAAAAGTACTTATACCACATCTATATCAGGCAAAAATAAAGGACCTAAAGGTGTTTGAGGAATATTAAATTGCTCAGGATAATCAACGTCCACTAAATACAAGCCAGCAGCTTTAGCGGTAGCACTAGCCTTTGCGCGTTCTTTACAATCAAGTAGCTCTTTTATCCATATAGGTTGTTGTTTATGCAAACCAACATCCATTAAACTGCCTGTGATATTACGTACCATGTGATGTAAAAATGCATTCGCTTTAATATCAATAATAACGTAAGTACCTTGGCGCTGTACCGACAGATGATGAATTGTTCTTGTCGGTGTATTCGCTTGGCAATGTATCGCTCTAAAAGAGGTGAAATCGTGTTTACCTATTAAGTACTGACACGCCTCTTGCATTTTTTCCTCATCAAGATGGTGATGAAAATGCGTAACGCCTTCGTTTAATACCGCTCCTCGTAGGGGGGAGTTATAAATAACATAGCGATAACGACGCGCTGTAGCACTAAAACGGGCGTGAAAGTCATCAGCAACCGGTTGGGCAAAGCGAATAGCAATATCTCTAGGCATTAAAGTATTCATACCTAGTGTAAATGCGACCATATCGCGATCGGCCTCAGTTTCAAAGTGTATTACTTGGCCTGTACCGTGCACACCAGCATCTGTACGCCCTGCGCATATAACTTCAACAGGATGGTTGCAAATACGCGACAACGCTTTTTCTACTTCTTGCTGTACGCTATTTACATGTGACTGACGCTGCCAACCACTATAACGTGCGCCGTTGTATTCAACTCCAAGTGCTACTCGCATAATTACTGCTTTACCTACTGTGCTAATGAACGAGGCATTTTATGCTATCTAACGATGCAATAAAAGGAGACGTGTCGTAATCAAACCAATACATATAAAAAAACCCGTATTTAGCTAAGCTAAATACGGGGTTTTATAAACATTTAAATTATTTTAGTTTAGCCTTTAAGCTAAGTGCTTCTTCTTGAACTTCCTCGGGACCTTTGTTAATAACATCCTCAATGACTTTTAGCGCAGAATCAAAATCATCAATTTCAATATAAGCACGCGCTAAATCAAGTTTAGCTGAGTAGCCACCACTTTCAGCATCAACATCCGTCGGGTTATCACCAGCAAGTAACGCATCAAACTCACTCAAACCGACATCCATATTAGCGCCGTTGTAAGGTTCGTGTTCAAGTTCAGCGTCGTCACTTTCTTCTAATAATGAATCAATATCTACAAATTCATCATTATCAAGTTGCTCAACATCACTACTTTCAACAAGTGCTTCTTGCGTAGTTAATAAGTCATCAGCCTCTAAGTCTTCTTTTAGCAAGCTGTCAAAGTCAACATCAAATTCACTGCTGTCATCAACACTCAACTCTTCAGGCTCTGCTAACTCACTAAGTAATGAATCAAAATCAGTTTGCGTCAAATTTGACATAAACTCTTCATCAAGTTCGTCGTCAGAGGTAATATCAGTGCTACCTACTTCATCTGAGCTTGTTAACTGCGCTTCGCGCTCTGCATTTGTTTGCTCTTGCGATTCGTCAGATAACTCATCAGTTAGCGCTTGCTCTAAGCTATCTTCGTCAAATTCAGCATCTAATTG
>NZ_BADT01000067.1 GCF_000239855.1 Pseudoalteromonas sp. BSi20652
AAACGTACTTGAGCGCTGGTATGGTCTGACTCTTCTGGAGTGTTAGCCATTTTAGCTCTAATTGGGTTTAAATCGACATACGCCATACAGGCAACAAGGGCTGCTTCATCTAGTAATGCTTGAGACATAAAACGTCCTTCCCAAAATCTACCTGTGCAGTTATCTTCTTTATTTGCTCTGCGAGCTATGTTTTCATTTAACAACCGCATAAACCAACTTATGCTGGATAGCCTTTCTCGGTATTGCTGTACTGTTTGATTAAAAAATATGAGTTCTATTTTACTTAGCTTTTCGCCCTGGATGTATTTTTGTGTAATCAATGTACCTTTACAAAGCTTATGCCAACGAATAACAATGGCTTTGTCATTCAGTCTATTGGCTTTTTTATCATCAACATACAGTACTAAATGTGTATGATTACTCATTACGGCATAAGCACACACATCAATACAAAATACCTTCGCTAATTCAAGTAGCTTATCTTCAACCCAGCCTCGTCGATGTTCGTAAGACTTACCTGTAAAGTGGTCTTCACCACACAGAAAGGCACGTCGAACACACCGTGAAATACAATGATAATATTTCGTATCAACCAAACTTACTTGACGCTTTCTTGCAATAGCCACAAGCCACCTGCCTATTTATTGTACTTGCTAAATTTAGTCACTAAATTAAAAAAGACGCAAATTTAGGATGGATGTCTAGTTTATTCTTTAGATGTCTAGTTTATTTCTTTTATTCCTGTAGCACCCACGGGTTAGGGTATGTAGGGTTGCCCTTTATTTTTCTTAATCACAAAAGTAAAATATTGAGCTCGTAAGCACGTTTTATATTTTTCTCTAATAACTCAGGGTCATCACTAAAGGGAGCAATAACATAATTAACCTCATCCATCGGGTATTTTTTTCACCATCAATATCCGTATGAAAAACATATTTATAGGTATTTTTTATCTCGGGATCGAGGGGGTAATTTTCCATATAGGGGCCAATTTTATCGCCTTTCCAAACTGTGCTATGTCCTTTGTTGAGGTAATCCTGAACAGACTGCAGAAGTCCAAAGGGGATTGGTTTGTTTTTATCCATAAATTCCGTTAATAATGTCCACGATTGACAAGCCTCATCGTAGCTATCAGCAAACGCGACTATGTATTGGCAATCCCTTTTACCATGTTTAGGGTATTTTTTAGGGATTAAGCTTGTAACAGGCATGCCCCTTCCCAAACTAAAGCCTAACGAGCCTCGATACATCTCAACTTCTTCAAATGGAATAACTAGTTCGGGGTTACCACCAAACGCAGGGAAATTCACATTACCGCTTTTTCGGTCAAACACGACGGAGGTGGCTCTGGGGATTTTTGCTTTGCGATGATAAATAAAAGCAATAATTAATAATAAAACTTGCCCCAGGATAAACAAAGGGTCAAAAAGCAATGAGTCTAACAGGTGTTGTAAACTTTTTGCTTTAAATAACCCAAGTACTTGCATTATCGCTCCAATTGCAAAGAAGGTTAATGCTAGCCAAGAATAAGAACTATCATCCGTATCCGTCATACTTCCCATTAGTAATACGCCATAATAACGGCCATCAGTTGAATATATATCGTTTACTCCAAATAGGTTGTCATAATCGACGTCTACTTTTCGGTAATACTTTCCCATGTCAGTTGGTTTTTTAGGGGGGTCGTAATGCTGATATTTGTTCTGTATTTATCATAAGGTTACTTAAGTCCTAATTCTTCTTTTAGCGCATAATTTAACAGTGATAAATTCACTTCGGTTGTGAGCCATTTATTTGGTTTTTCAAGCTCGCCGTACTCATCGCGTTTTGATACTGGTAATATAAATTTATTATCTTTAAAGACTGTGCTCACTGACGCCCCTTTACCCTTAGGATACGTTTTAACACGCAGTCTAAAAGTGACTCTGGTTGTATTGAGTGCTTTAAATATCGCAGCGCAGTTATACTGGTTTAAGTCAAGCCGCACACCTTGCCCACTTGATAAATCAGTCGCTAACACATTATCCCAAAATGTTTGTCGCCAATTTTGACCTTGTCCAGCGCTATCGCCTAAAA
>NZ_BADT01000066.1 GCF_000239855.1 Pseudoalteromonas sp. BSi20652
TACGCTTAATGTATGTGCGCCAACGTACAGTTAATCAGCCACACATGGTTTTAATATACTTTGAAAAACCTAACCAAATACCCCTTGTTTTAGGTAATTTTAATACTAAACTATTGCCGGCCAATAAACGCCCCGATTTAACGCCTATTTACAGTTTTAATGGTCAAGGGCTTTGGTTAGCTAAGTCGAAAGGCCTAGGTAATAAGGTAAAAAATAGCCGTGGTGTGTCTGCTTGGAACACCATGCTAGAGCGAATTGAACATGGTGAGCTTGCTCCCATTAAAAGTAACATTAAAGGAACTACCAGTTATGTCTCGACTTTTTTAAAAATGGGTTAAGTCTTAAAACCCAAGTTTACGGTTTAATAATCGTTATTTCGGTTGTTTCATTTGTGGTTAGGGTAGTTACAGATGTTGAAACCACCCGCGATTACTTACAAACCCAAATGGGTAGCCATGCACAAGATACAGCCACTAGCTTGGGGCTTTCTATTTCGCCTTATTTAGATTCAGAAAATTTAGTAATAGCCGAAACAATGGCTACCGCTATTTTTGATTCTGGTTACTACAAAAAATTAAATTTACAAATTCACAAAGCCAAGTTGTATTTGATCTGGAAAATCCTAAGCGTGTTGAGTCTGTGCCTGATTGGTTTATTGCTTTGAGTAGTTTAAAAGCACCCACTATGCAGTCGGAACTGAATAATGGGTGGATCATGGCGGGTATACTTGAGGTTACAAGCCATACTGGCCAGTCTTACGTTACGTTATGGGAGCATACAAAACGCAGCTTTTATGGTTCTTTTTTAATACTAATTGCTTCGCTTGCGGTTGCTTTTTTAATATTACGCGAAGTATTTAAACCTTTAAAAGCAGTTGAACATCAAGCTCATCTTGTGACTCGTAAGCGCTTTACATTAAACGAGCAAATACCTATTGCACGAGAGCTGCGCACTGTAACCAAAGCTATAAATAATATGGTTATTAACTTACAAAGTACGTTTGACTCGTTAACTAAACAAACACAAGCCTTAACTGAAGAAGTTTATATTGATTCTTTAACTGGGTTAGGTAATCGCAAGTTATTTGAAAATCACTTTAGCTCGGTTGTTGACACAATAACCACCGATGTTCCACTTACCGCAATGATGATTACCCTACCTTCACTTACAAATATAAACCAAAGTGTTAGTTATCAAGATGGTGACGCGCATGTTAAAGATGTAAGCACTACGCTGCAGCACATTTTAGGCGAGCTAACTAACACTAAGCTATTTAAATTAAACGGCAGTACCTTTATTGCGCTAGCCCCTTTTGATGTGCCTTTTTTAAATAAAACTCGGCTAGATATTAACGATGCCTTTAGCCAAAAGAAAAACAGCCTACATGTAAACGGTTTTGCTAATTTGTCGTTTGTTAATGTAGAAAAAGGCTCGAGCCTGGGTAGTGTGCTTTCGGCACTTGATACCGGTTGCACCATAGGCGAAACTGCTGCTACTAATAAAATAGATAAAGACACCTTATTTAGTGTTAAACAATGGCGTACGCTTATTCAGTCTATTATTGACTCGGGAGAAGTTAGTTTTTCGGTGCAGGCTGTAAAACGGGCGAAGTCAGAACGCGAGCAATGTTATTTTGAAGTGTTTGCACATTTTATTTTTGAAGGTGAAAAAGTTAATAATGGCCATTTATTTGCTATGGCTGAAAAACTCAATTTAACCGAAGAGCTAGACAAAAAAATTATACGTAACTTTGTTAATGTAAAAGAGCAGTACCCTAAAGATATCTTTGCACTTAATTTAAGTAAGGCGTCTTTATATTCTACCGATTTTATTCAGTGGCTTACTTTATACGCTAACACTAAACCTATTATTAAAAACAATATGTTGTTTGAGCTGCACGAAATTAGTTTACTCTACAATGTGCATGTTGCCAGTTTGCATATAGATGCAATTAAAGATATTGGTATTAGTGTGTGTATTGAGCACTTTGGAACGAGTTTAACGTCGTTTAGGTATTTACAGGGTTTAGACATTGAGTTTGTAAAAATTGATGGTAGTTATATTCAAGACCTTCTTGATAACACGCAAAGCCAATTTTTTATTCAAACAGTGAACAATATTTGTCATGGCTTTGGCATTGAAGTTTTAGCCTGTTTAATTGAAAAACCTGAGACTTTAAAGATACTTGAAAGCTTAGGCTGCGACGGTGTGCAAGGTAATTTAATTATGCCTCCCTCTAAAATAGTCAAAACTAATAATAATGGCGTAAATAAAGAGTTTACTTTTTGCACCGATGCGCTAAAATTTTGTAATTAGAACTCAACCAAGGGACGAGACATGAAATTATTTTTATTAGCTGGCCTAATTGCTGGTGCATCTGCACTTACAGTTTTACCTAGTTATGCACAAACTGATACTGGTGTAACTGCACCTGCGCAAAACGTAAGTGCTTTGGTAACCATTTTAAATAATGCCACGGCTCAAACATCGCCTGAGCAGCTTGAAGCCGATTTGACTGCCGCAATTTTAGCAATTTGTAGCGATTGTACCCCTGACCAAATTGATGCAATGATGAACGATGTTATTGCTGCAATTGGAGCTGACAGCCCATTAATATCTAACTTTTTGGCTGCAATGACTGCTGCAGGTATTGACAGCGATGCAGTTACTTTAGCTGCAATTACTGCAGGCGTTGATGCTACTGTTGCATCTGAAGCAACAGCAGCCGGCCCAGGTGGCGCACCAGCTCCTGCTGCTCCGGTAATTGTTACTTTACCAACAACTGCAGTACCGCAAGGTGCCGGCGGCACTGGTGGTGATGCAGGTATATCAGAAGTAATTAACTAACTGCCTTTGCAATATTATAAAAACGCAGCCAATTGGCTGTCGTTTTTATTTTGGAGCCGTTACTTT
>NZ_BADT01000065.1 GCF_000239855.1 Pseudoalteromonas sp. BSi20652
GTGGCTTTGTATTAGTCGCAATTAATATGGCTTTGGGTATAATACCCGGCTTAAACAGGACATAAGTCCGCTATTTTAAAAAAACATTACTGAGGAGTATTTATGACTGTTGGCATTATTATGGGTTCTAAATCAGATTGGCCAACCATGGAACATGCAGCACTTATGCTAGAGCATTTTGGCATTAAGTACGAAACTAAAGTCGTGTCTGCACACCGCACTCCTCAATTACTTGCTGATTACGCAAGTTCAGCCGCAGAACGCGGTATTAAAGTTATTATTGCTGGCGCTGGCGGCGCGGCTCATTTACCAGGTATGGCTGCTGCTTTTACGTCGCTTCCTGTACTGGGCGTGCCTGTAAAATCAAAAGCATTAAATGGTGTTGATTCACTTTTATCTATTTGCCAAATGCCTAAAGGCGTTGCAGTGGGCACACTTGCAATTGGTGAGCCGGGCGCAGCAAACGCAGGTTTACTAGCCGCACAAATTTTAGGGTGTCAAAATCCAGAAATTTTTGCAAAAATTGAAGCGTTTCGTAAAGCTCAAACCGACACTATATTAGCTAATCCAAACCCTGCAGAGTAATAATGAATATTTTAATATTAGGTGCAGGGCAACTTGCACGTATGATGAGTCTTGCAGGCGCGCCGCTTAATTTAAACGTTGTTGCGTACGATGTAGGCAGCAAGCAAATTAAGCATCCGCTAACTGGTGAGGTTTATAGCACGTCACTTGAGCAAGCAATATTAAACGCTGATGCAATTACTGCAGAGTTTGAGCACATTCCTGATGACGTATTAACCCTTTGCTGTAACAGTAATAAGTTTTACCCAGGTAAAGCTGCTATTAAAACCGGTGGCGATCGCTCGCTTGAAAAAGCATTGCTTGATAAAACAAACGTAACTTGTGCGCCGTATCAATTAATTACTGAAAAAGCGCACCTTGAACTTGCCGTTAAAACTCTAGGTAAGCCACTTGTTATTAAAACATGCCAAGCAGGTTACGATGGAAAAGGCCAATGGCGTTTAAAATCGGATAGTCAAATAGACGAAATTTGGTCACAAATGGCTGATTTTATTGCATCGGGTACGCAGCTTACCCCACATACGATTATTGCTGAAAAAATGATCCCGTTTGATCGTGAAGTATCTATTATTGGTGCGCGCGATAAACACGGTAATGTTGCTATTTATCCGCTAACAGAAAACGAGCACACAAATGGTGTGTTAACGCTTTCTATTGCCGGTAAAAATAATCACAGCGTTGAAGCGCAAGCAAACGATGCATTTACAAAAATAGCAAACGAGCTTAACTACGTTGGCGTATTAGCAATAGAGTTTTTTGATGTACAAGGCACGTTACTCGTTAACGAAATTGCACCGCGTGTACATAACTCAGGCCACTGGACGCAACAAGGCTGCCATTGCTCACAGTTTGAAAACCACATGCGTGCTGTTGCAGGTTTGCCGCTTGGTAATACAGAGCTTAAACACATTACCGCGATGATAAACGTACTAGGGCAACCTAATATTCCAGCTGACGTACTAAAATACGCAGATGTGACTAGCCACTGGTACGGTAAAACGGCAAAACCAGGTCGTAAAATGGGCCATATAAATGTATCAGCCACTAGTATGAACGATCTAGCAGATAAATTAGGTGAGCTTACTGAATATCTACCTGAGCAAGACTACCCAGGTATTTTAAAAGCGGCGGCTAACATAATTCTTCATTAAATGGCTAACCGTTTTATTAAATGCCGAGCTTGCTCGGCATTTTTTTGTATTTAAAAAAGGCGCAAGGTTACCTAGATTGTGAAATAATGATTGCGTCTAAAATTTTACAGTGAAATTATTTAATGAAACTTAAAGCAATTTATAGCGCACTACTTGTTGCCGCTTCTTTTAGTCCTTTTTTTAGTAACAGTGCATTTGCATCAGACTCTCTTCGTGTTGCTACTTTTAATGTAAGTATGGATGCAACTAATCACACACCTAAAGGTGAGCAAGTTAAAAGTGATGCTTTAGTTAATGCACTTAAAGCAAACCACCAGCAAATTAAGAACATAGCGGAAATTATTCAACGTGTTCGCCCTGATATTATTTTACTTAACGAATTTGATTACATCCCAAAAGAGCAGGGAATTGAATACTTTAATCAACATTATTTAAATGTAGGTCAGCAAAAACAAGCCGCTATTAATTACCCTTACTCTTATATAGCCCCGGTAAATACAGGCCTAGCTACCGAGTTTGATTTAGATAACGATGGCAAGAAAAATGGCGTGATGGGCGATGCACAAGGCTTTGGCTTTTTTGAAGGGCATTACGGTATGGCTATTTTGTCAAAATACCCAATCGATTTTGATAAAGTAAGAACCCTTCAAACCTTTAAATATAAAGACATGCCAAATGCACAAATGCCCGTAATGCCTAAAACAGGCGAAAACTGGTATAACGCACAAGAATGGCAAGCACTTAGACTTAGCTCTAAATCGTTTTGGGATTTACCTATTAACGTAAACGATAAAACCATTCATGTTATTGCATCTCACCCAACACCGCCTGTATTTGATGGCGAAGAGGATAGAAACGGCAAACGTAACCACGATGAAGTAAGGTTAATTGCCGATTACGTTTCAAACGCTAAGTATATTTATGACGATAAAGGCGAAAAGGGCGGTTTAAAAACTCACTCTCGTTTTGTTATTTTAGGTGATTTAAATGCAGCCCCTGAAGGCGATAAAGCCCGTACAAATACCACCGACCAATTACTTAAAAACCCACTTATCAATGCAAGCTTTGTTCCAAAAAGCGAAGGTGCTAAAGAGCAGTATGATGTGCCTTATGCACAAAATTACAGTGCTAATTGGCAAGCCCGTGTTGATTACGTTTTACCGTCAAACTATGGTTTAAAAATTAAGGACGGTGGTGTGTTTTGGCCTACTAAAATCAGCGATGAATATCGTTTAATTAAAGACAGAAGCGCATCGAGCGATCATCGACTGGTGTGGCTTGATCTAATAGTTGAATAACGCTTATTAATAGGGGGTGCGCTAGTAAACTGAGCTTTACCCTGTTTAATGGCTATTTATCTTAAAAAATTGCAATAACTTAAGTGCTTCTGCTTAAATACGGCTTAATTATAATAACCGTATAGAAGCACTATGATTTTTAATTTTTCTTCATCTAAAACGTTAGTGGCCTTAGCTGTTGCCTCAAGTGTTATGCTTGCAGGCTGTAGCGCTACCGCTAACACCTCTTCAACACAGCAAAGTGCTTTACCAGCAAGTAAGGTTGCTGCGGTTGTGAACACGCCAGCAGATATCGGCTCACAAAAAATAACGCTAGAACAAGCCATGGCCGATCCGGATTGGATGGGCAATCAGCCAGAGAGCGCTTATTGGGCTAGCGATTCGGCTACTATTATTTATGCTCAAAAAGAGCAAGGTAATACACTACGCGATTTATTTAGCCAATCGGTTACTAGCCAAACAGCAGAGCAGGTAGCACTTAATAAACTTCATACTGTGGGTTCAAATAAAGCTGTTTATTCAAAAAATAAAACAATGGCGGCCTACACGTTTAAAGGCAATGTGTTTGTTAAAAACCTAAAAACCGGTGAACTTAAACAAATTACAGCGACATCAGCAAGCGAATCTAAACCACAATTTTTAAATAATGGCGATTTAGTTTACCGCCAAGGCAATGTATTTTTTAACGTTGATTTAAAAACAGGCTTAACGAGCGAGCTTGCTAACTTAAAACTTGCTGATGAGCCAAAAGGGATTCAAGAGCCAAGCACGTATATTGCTAAAGAGCAGCATAAATTGATTAAGTTTGTGGCGCTTCAACAAAAAATAAAAAAGATAAGCAAGCACGTAATGAGCAAATTAATGAACAAAACAATTCAATTGCTAACACGGCTTACTACTTAGGTGATGGTAATAAAGTTGCAGAAGCACAGCTTTCGCCAAATGGTGATGCGCTGTTAGTCGTTGTACAAAAGCAAACAGATTGGCGCGGTGATGACGATATTATGCCTAACTACATTACAAATGACGCCACTATAGAACCTAAAAAAGCACGCCGCCGAGTAGCCGACGCTAAAGAAGAAACCTCAAAGCTTGTCTACATCAATTTAACTAACAAAGAGCAAACATCACTTAGCTTTAATACTTTACCGGGCTTTGACGAAGATGTTTTAGCCGCAGTTAAAAAAGAAAATTATGCACGTGATGGTAAAACATATAAGTCTAAAAAGGCGCCTCGTGGCATTAACCTTATTATGGACTGGGGTTTTGAGCAAAGCCCAATAGTATGGAACGATGACGGCTCGCAAGTGGCTGTTATGCTTGAAGCATGGGACAACAAAGACCGCTGGCTTGCGAACGTTGATTTTAAAAACAACAAACTTGTCTCGCAACATCGCCTGCATGACGATGCATGGATTGCTTACGCGTTTAACGACTTTGGTTGGTTACATAACTCAAACACGCTTTATTACCTATCGGAAGAGTCGGGTTACAGCCAGCTTTATAAAAAACCAATTAACGGCAAAGCAACCGCGTTAACACAAGGCCAATTTGAGGTTTCTAACTTAACGCTTACCAGCGACGACAGCGCAATTTATTACAAAGCGAATGTTGAGCATCCAGGCCTGTACGAAATTTACCGTGTTAACCCACAAACAGGTAATAGCGAGCAAGTTACTGACTTAAATGGCATGACTGATTACACGTTAAGCCCAGATGAAACCAAGTTACTCCTTAAGCACTCTACAATTACCATGCCTAATGAGCTTTATGTAGCTGATGCTCAAGCCAATACGAAAGCAACGCGATTAACGCATACTGTGTCGGATGAGTTTTTAGCTAAAAAGCTAACTGCACCTAAAATTGTTGCTGTGCCATCGAGCCATACTGATCAACCAATATACGCAAAAGTGTACTACCCAGCTGATTACGTAGAAGGTGAAGTAGGTAAAAACCGCAAAGCGGTTATTTTTAATCACGGCGCGGGTTACTTACAAAACTCACATATGGGGTTTTCGGTTTATTTTCGTGAATTTATGTTCCATTCATTGCTCGCTGATGAAGGTTACATAGTAATGGATATGGATTACCGCGCATCTAAAGGTTATGGCCGTGATTGGCGCACCGCGATTTATCGTCAAATGGGAACACCTGAAACACAAGATTTAGCCGATGGCGTTAAATGGATGGCGCAAAATGCCAACGTTGATACCAAAGCAGTCGGTACTTATGGTGGCTCATATGGCGGCTTTATGACCTTTATGGCATTGTTTACCGCGCCTGAGTTATTTCAATCGGGTGCGGCACTTAGACCTGTTACCGATTGGGCACATTACAACACAGGTTACACGGCTAATATATTAAACCATCCAGATGTTGACCCGATTGCGTATGAGCGCAGCTCGCCAATTTATTACGCTGAGGGTTTAAACAAACGTTTACTTATTAATGCACCCATGGTTGACGATAACGTGTTTTTCAAGACTCAGTGCGTTTAGTTCAGCGCTTAATAGAGCTTGAAAAACAAAACTTTGAACAGCTATATTCCCTGTTGAACCACATGGCTTTGTACAGCCTTC
>NZ_BADT01000064.1 GCF_000239855.1 Pseudoalteromonas sp. BSi20652
CAAACTCCATATCATACATTAATGCCCACACATAGTATTTGGCAGTTATTTATTAATTTCTACTGTAAAGTTAAGGTTACATTAGTCGCAATTTATGTATGATGTGTTCTTTATTAAATTGTGCATATCATACCCTTATATGCTATTTATTATCAATGCGTTAAAACTGTGAATGTTTAACTCTAAGCTCATGTATTTTAACGTTTTAGTTTCTTTAAAATAAAAATAAAGTGTATGTTATATAACCACCTAGGTTAAGTAAGATTACTTTTATACTTAACTCATAACTAAATAATTGGAAAATAGTGAATTTAGTCCTTGAACATAGGGGCCTGCATACGTTAATTTCTTCTTATCAGGTAATGTAGGAATGAGGAAAAATTATGCAATCGTGGAACCCAAATAGCTGGAGAGAGCTGCCAATACTGCAGCAGCCACAGTACCCAGATCAAGAAATACTTAAATCAGTAGAAAGCCAATTAAAAACGGCACCGCCTTTAGTTTTTGCTGAAGAAACAAGAAGCCTATTCAAACAACTTGAAGATGTGTGCGAAGGTCGTGCTTTTTTACTTCAAGGCGGCGACTGTGCAGAATCATTTAGCGATTTTAATGCCGCTAACATTCGCGATACATTTAAAACAATCTTACAGATGGCTGTTGTATTAACTTACGGTGGTAAATGCCCTGTAGTTAAAATAGCGCGTATGGCTGGTCAATACGCTAAACCTCGTTCAGCAGACTTAGAAACAATTAATGGTGTGTCTTTACCATCTTACCGTGGCGATATTATTAATAATATCGAGTTTACAGAAGAAGCACGTATACCCGATCCACAACGCTTAATGACTGCATACCACCATAGTGCCGCTACATTAAACTTATTACGTGCATTTGCACAAGGTGGCCTTGCCGATCTTCACCAGGTAAACCGCTGGAACATGGGCTTTGTTGCTGCAAATCCACTTAAAGAAAAATACCAACAACTTGCAGATAAAATTCAAGACGCATTAGAGTTTATGGAAGTGTGCGGAATTAATTCTACAATCGCGCCAAGCTTAAAAGAAACCGATTTATACACTTCTCACGAAGCTTTACTACTTGGTTACGAAGAGGCGCTTACTCGTCGCGACCACTTATCAGGTGATTGGTACGATTGTTCTGCTCACTTTGTTTGGATTGGTGAACGTACTCGTCAACTAGACCATGCACATATTGAGTTTTTTAAAGGCATTAAAAACCCAATTGGTGTTAAAGTTGGCCCAGGTATGGACCCAGATGACCTAATTCGTTTAATTGATGCATTAAACCCAGATAATATTCCTGGTCGTTTAACGCTAATTACGCGTATGGGTGCAGATATACTTCCTGAAAAACTTCCAGCACTAGTAAGAAGAGTTCAACAAGAAGGCCGTAAAGTAATTTGGAGCTCAGATCCAATGCACGGTAACACTGAAAAAGCGACATCAGGTTACAAAACACGTAACTTTGACAATATTATGCGCGAGATCAGTCAGTTCTTCGCTGTACACAAAGCTGAAGGTTCATACGCAGGTGGTGTTCACCTAGAAATGACAGGCCAGCACGTTACAGAGTGTACTGGCGGTGCTTACGGTTTATCTGACGATGACCTAGCGCAGCGTTACAAAACGCAGTGTGATCCACGCCTTAACGCCGACCAAGTATTAGAGTTAGGCTTTTTAGTCGCTGATTTACTAAAAGACGCACGTAAATAATATTTATTGATACAAAAAACCGCTTAGTTGCGGTTTTTTTTGTTTCTAATCTAGGGCGTGCTGACCTTTGTTGATTGAAATTTGTTCAATCCAAGGAAGATTTAATCGCGGCGCGAGGTTTGTAACCTAGTGGACTCGATAACTGCTCCTGCGTTATTCTACTGGCTTACATCCATGTAAGAATAAGTAAAAACCGAGCAAAGCTTCCGCGTCCTGCCCACGCCCCTTACCAACATCCATGTAGGCAACAAAGAGTTAATCGTCCCTAGAAAGAATCCAAAGGGCAGCGCATGTTTACCATTAATGCTACGTTATCGCCTATTTATGGGGAATAACAACACTACATAGGCTCTGCCTTGCCTAAAAACCAAACATACTGCTGCAAATTCACCCACCAAAGCTCAACACGTCCTAATCGATAAGTTAGTACTTACGTCGCTCCAAGTCTGTTTCTATCAATATTTTTGCAGATATTTCTTCAACAGAATGATGCGTAGAATTAAAGTAAGCAATTTTATGACGCTTATACAACATTTCCACTTCGCGAACCTCAATACGACACTGTTTAATTGAAGCATACTTAGAGTTAGCCATACGTCGATGCCTTATAGCCGCAAGCCTCTCAGGGTCAATCGTGAGTCCAAATAACTTATGTTTATAAGGGACTAAACACTTAGGCAAGCCTTCATTGTCTAAATCTTCTTCTGTAATAGGGTAGTTAGCCGCTTTAATGCCGTACTGCAGAGCTAAGTATAAGCTTGTGGGTGTTTTACCACTTCTACTAACGCCAATTAAAATGATGTCTGCTTCAGAAAAGTTTTTAATATTTCCGCCATCATCATTCATAAGAGCATAATTAACGGCATCAATTCTAAAATCATAACTTTTTTCGTGAATAGAATGCGTACGATGCATTTTTGGAACAGGGGCTACATTGAGTTCTTTTTCTATTTTTTCGCTATATGTAGTTAAAAAATCATAGGTAACTGCATTAGCAGATTTTATAATTTCACTTAAATTGTGATTAACAAAAGTAAAAAAACAAATGGCTTTTCGCCTGTTTTTGCAGCGGTTGCATTAATTAATGCTTTAACTTCGTGCGCTTTTTCTTCAGTTTCTACAAATGGAATTGTTTTATGATTAAAATCAATAGGAAACAACGACAAAGTCGCGTGCCCAAACACCTCTGAAGTAATTGCTGTTCCATCTGATATATAAAAAGCAGTTCTCATAGTTAACCTTTATATTACGTTTAAATCCCTTAAATGGGTTTCTCACGGTTTACGTGAGGACTATTGCCAGTGTAGAATGATGATGGCCTTTATTAAAGGTTTTCTTTCTTAACTCTCACAGTTAGACCTACAATTTGTTTTTTTTGGAGAAAGATCCGTGCAAGAATACGTTCTCTGGTATCAAGAGCTTGGTATGCAAGATGTTCCTCGAGTTGGCGGTAAAAACGCTTCACTTGGCGAAATGATTTCAAACCTAGCAAACGCTGGTGTACAAGTACCGGGTGGTTTTGCAACTACCGCAGATGCTTTTAATGAGTTTTTAGATCAATCAGGACTCACAGCAAAAATTCACAACATCTTAGATACACTTGATGTTGATGATGTAAATACACTCGCTAAAGTCGGTGCCGATATCCGCCAATGGATAATCGACACACCATTCCAACCAAACCTAGATCAAGCCATTCGCGAAGCATATAGCCAACTCCACGGCGATACTGCAGCAGATGTATCATTCGCAGTACGTTCATCAGCTACCGCTGAAGATATGCCGGATGCATCATTCGCAGGCCAGCAAGAAACTTTCCTTAACGTTGTCGGTATCGATTCAGTCATGGTCGCTATCAAACACGTATTTGCTTCATTATTTAACGACCGTGCAATCTCGTATCGTGTTCACCAAGGTTACGATCACCGTGGTGTGGCGTTATCAGCGGGTATTCAGCGCATGGTACGTTCAGATAAGTCAGCATCTGGCGTAATGTTTAGCATTGATACAGAGTCTGGTTTTGAAGACGTTGTATTTATTACATCAAGCTACGGCTTAGGTGAAATGGTTGTACAGGGCGCAGTTAACCCTGATGAGTTTTATGTTCATAAACCAACACTCCTTAAAAATAAACCTTCAGTAGTACGTCGTAACATTGGTTCTAAAGCCATTCAAATGATTTACTCAGAAGATAAAGCACATGGTAAGCAAGTAGACATCGTTGATGTTGCCCCTGAGCTTTCAAATAAATTTTCGATTACAGATGAAGAAGTGCAAGAACTTGCCAAACAAGCTGTAATCATCGAAAAACATTACGGTCGTCCTATGGACATCGAATGGGCAAAAGACGGTAACGACGGCAAACTATATATAGTTCAAGCACGTCCAGAAACTGTACGCTCAAACGAAGACTCTAACGTAATGGAACGCTTTCAATTAAATGGTACAAGCAACGTTGTTGTTGAAGGCCGTGCAATTGGTCATAAAATTGGTAGCGGTGTTGTTCGTGTTCTCGATTCAATCAAAGAAATGGATCAGGTACAAGTAGGCGACATTTTAGTAACCGATATGACCGACCCTGATTGGGAACCAATCATGAAACGTGCTGCAGCGATTGTTACAAATCGTGGTGGACGTACGTGTCACGCGGCAATCATTGCACGCGAACTTGGTATTCCGGCAGTTGTTGGTTGTGGTAATGCAACTGATTTAATTAAAGCGGGACAAGAAGTAACAGTATCGTGCGCCGAAGGCGATACCGGCTTTATTTACGAAGGTATTTTAGATTTTGAAATACTAACGTCACGCGTTGATAAAATGCCAGAACTACCAATGAAAGTTATGATGAACGTGGGTAACCCCGATCGTGCATTTGACTTTGCACGCTTACCGCATGCAGGTGTTGGTCTTGCGCGAGTTGAATTTATAATCAACCGTATGATTGGCGTTCACCCTAAAGCGTTATTAAATTTTGATGCTCAAACAGATGCATTAAAAGCAGAAATTACTGACATGATTGCCGGTTACGAATCACCAGTAGAGTTTTACATAACAAAACTTGTTGAAGGTATTTCAACGCTTGGTTGTGCATTTGCACCAGAGCGTGTAATTGTGCGTATGTCTGATTTTAAATCAAACGAATACGCAAACCTAGTTGGCGGTCAGCAATATGAGCCGGAAGAAGAAAACCCAATGATTGGTTTTCGTGGTGCCGCACGTTATATCTCTGAAGACTTCCGCGATTGTTTTGCACTAGAGTGTGAAGCTATAAAACGCGTAAGAAACGACATGGATATGGCTAACATAGAAATCATGATCCCATTCGTACGTACCCTTGAAGAAGGCAAACGCGTAATTGAATTACTAGAAGAACACGGTCTTAAACGCGGCGAGAATGGTCTAAAAGTAATCATGATGTGTGAGCTACCTTCAAATGCATTACTTGCTGATGAATTTTTAGAAATGTTTGATGGTTTTTCTATCGGCTCTAACGATCTAACACAGTTAACGCTTGGTCTTGATCGTGATTCTGGTTTAATCGCACATTTATTCGATGAGCGTGACCCTGCAATTAAAAAGCTACTTTCTATGGCAATTAAAACAGCTAAAGCAAAAGGAAAGTACGTAGGCATTTGTGGCCAAGGTCCTTCAGATCACGAAGACTTTGCAGCATGGTTAGTAGAGCAGGGCATTGACTCTGTTTCACTAAACCCTGATACAGTGATAGAAACATGGTTATACCTAGCTAAAAAATTAGCAAAGTAATAAATAGGTAAGCTATAAAAATGCCA
>NZ_BADT01000063.1 GCF_000239855.1 Pseudoalteromonas sp. BSi20652
CTTAGTTTTTAACCAGCTCGTCCTTTTTATTTACTCTTATTTTTACGCTTTTGTAAGTTCAAATATAAGCGATGTTTGCGGGAATGAAATTGGCATTTGTAAACCAAACTGCATTAACGCTTCACCTGTAAATGCTTGACCATTTACCGCAGCAATAGAAGATGGGCGATACTCTTCAAACTTTACCGGCCACACTAAATTAAGTGTGTACTGCGCATCGGCATCTAAGCCAACAAAACGAAGCTTATTAGGCGCTGTACGGGGTGTTTCGCGAACGCTGTTATAGGCAAATAACGCTTTTGTTTTTTGCTCATCGATTAAACCAAAGTTAATTGATAAATCGTCGCTATCAAGGCGGTACAAATCGGCGCTATGAATAAACTCACGATGCTCTTTATGAAGTGCTATTGCCGCTTTAAGGGCATTGTATTCGTGATCGGTCAGTTCACGTGGGTCCATTTCGATTCCCATGTGGCCAAACATTGATACCGCAGCACGCATTTCAATACTTACATTGCGCCCTGTGATATGACAATCACGTGGGCCTACGTGTGCCCCCATAACCGACGATGGGAAAAAGAACGAACATCCACGCTGTATTTCAAGGCGATCAAGCGCATCGTTTGAATCTGACGTCCATACACGGTCAGTGTGTGCAAGTACGCCGTAATCTACACGTGCACCACCTGACGAACAGCTTTCTATTTCAAGACCAGGGTGCGCGGCTTTAATACGATCAATTAAACGATAAAGTGCTAATGTTTGCTGGTGCACTGCTGGCTTACCGTCAAAATTACCCGCATGGTTAATATCGCGATTCATATCCCATTTAATGTACTTAATGGTTGGGTATTCAACTAAAATATCGTCAATGGCTTTGTATAGGTACTCAACAACCTTAGAGCGGGTTAAATCAAGTACTAGCTGATTTCTAAAACTTAACTGTTCGTTGTTTTGGGAGCCTAAAACCCAATCAGGATGCGCGCGGTATAAATCACTATCTGGGTTAACCATTTCTGGTTCAAACCAAATACCAAACTCCATACCTAAGCTATTCACATGATCTATAACTGGTGATAAACCATCTGGGTAAATTTTGTAATCTACTGTCCAATCACCTAAACCAGCGTTATCGCCACGACGGCCTTTAAACCAACCATCATCAAGTACAAAACGCTCAATACCTAACGGCGCCACTTTGTCGGCTAGTTGCTTAAGCGTGTCTACGTCGTGATCAAAGTAAATGCCTTCCCATGTGTTGTAATGCACAGGACGCGTTTTTTCACGTTGTGCTTGGCTAAGTAAATTAGCTTTAACAAAACGATGAAAATTACGAGAAAGCGCACTAAAGCCTTCACTCGAAAACGAGCCATAAATGCTCGGGCTTTGATACGTTTGACCTTTAGCAAGCGTAAGCTCACCAGGAAGTAATAGCTCACCCATTTGCACGTAACGACGACCTTCAGCTAAAAGCTCTGCGCGTAGTTTATTATTACCACTCCAACCTAAATGAAAGCCGTAACATTCGCCGTGTTGCTCGCCTGCATTTTCGTTATGCACTAATAAACCAGGAAATACATCGTGTGATGTTTTGCCTTTACGGTTTTCACGAACAAAACTACCTAAGACTAAATCAACCGATTGACGTTGAAATTCATTTGACCAACGACCTTCAAAGCTCACTATTTTGCTTACGCTATCTGGCAATTGAAATGTTGGCGCGGCGCAAAAATTAACGCCCAGTGGTGAGTCGCCTAAATTAGTTAATACAGTATGCGCGCTTAGTACGTCAGTGCTTTTATCAAGTGTAATGCTGTGCACGACTTCAATACCACGAAGCTTATCTACGCTTACAAATTCAAGTGTTGCGGCTGAAGGCTGACGTACTTCTTGAAGCTCTGGTCCTACTGACCATGCGATTGAATCATTTACTAGCTCAAGCCCTGGCGCACCAGTAAAGCCTTCGCCTAATAACGGAGATAGAGAAATAGGCGCTTCTTCAACCACGGCACATTTTACTTCTTGACGCGTAGCAAGCTGAGTTAGCATTGTTTCTGTTGTTTGCTCAGATAGGCGTTTACCAAAGTACAGTAACGCCGGTGTTTTGCTCTGGCAGTCGAAAATAACGGTGCTGTTTACACTGTCTAATCGATAAAATGATTTAGTGTCGGCCATGATTTTCCTATCCTCTTGTTCATTGTGTGAGTTATAAATATAACGAAAATTAGTAAGCTACACTATTTAGTAAATGTATCTCTTTGCTTGAGCCACAATTTATCAGATGGTGACACTCAATAATAATAGTATATATCATACAAATTAGATTTTGATAGTCTTTACATCGCAAATAGTCAGATAAACTCACTGGAAGTACCACTGTAATAAAAAGTATTAAACTAACCTCTACTTTAAAGCTCTGTTATTGCTTTTAATATATATAAAAAATCGGCCAGAGTTTCCCCATGACCGATTTTGTCAGCTTAAACTATTTATACGTTATTTTTGTACTTGTTCTGCGTCATCAAGTGCCGGTGTTTTACCTGCCCACTGCGCATTCAAACCAAATACCACTTTATTTACTATCAATGCAAAAGCTACACATACAATCAGTGTAATTGGCATTAAGTGAATGTAATGAATGTCAGTATGTAGTGGTGAGTTTGCAAACGTAAGCATGCCGTACATTACAACACCTAAAATTACTGCTGCAATACCTGCACGTGCATCCACATTTTTAAATAATAAGCCCACTACAAAAATTGAGAATATTGGCATACTTAATAAACCATTTAATTGCTGTAGCAAATTAATAATACTGTCTGCTTGCTGATAAATTGGTACAAGTACCAGTGTTAAACTTGTTAGTAGCAATGTTACGTAACCACTTAGCTTTACAACACTTGGCTCTTTATTAAAGTACGCTTCGTGAATGTCACACACGTATAGTGCTGTAGCTGAATTTAATAAGCTGTTGTAAGTAGACAGCACTGCTGCTGCCATTGCCGCTGCAAACACACCGGTTAACCATGCTGGCATTACATCACCCACAATTCGACCATAAGCAGCGTCACCAATATCGCCATAAAGTTTAAACGAAATAATACCCGGTAATACCACAATGGCAGGTACGATTAAAAAGCGAATACCTGCTGCGGCAAATATACCTTTTTGCGCTTCTTTAACATTAGGTGCTGCCATTGCTCGCTGTGTGATTGTTTGGTTAGTACCCCAGTAATACATTTGAATAAAGATCATACCGGTTAAAAGTGTTGGCCACGGAATAGGTGAATCAGCATCGCCGATGAGTGTTAAGCGCTCCTCAGGAATACCCGTAAAGTCATAATCAATTGCATTAAGTGCTAAAAACACCACTAAAACAGCCATGCCTAGTACAAGTATGCCATTGTAGGTATCCGATACAGCAACTGCTCGCAGGCCGCCAAAAAACGCATAAACAGCACCAATAATGGCAAATGCAGTGGCAATATACATTAGCGGAATATCAACCTTAAACATGGTTTGCATAAACAGCGCACCTGAGTAAATTACCGCTGGCATGTAAATAAGTGCATTACCTAAAAAGAATAATCCCCCAATAACAGCGCGAATATGTTTGTTGTTATAGCGCTTTTCTAAAAGCTCCGTGGTGGTTGTACAGTTGTATTTGTAATAAACAGGAATGAACACTTTAGCTAAAATAATCAAACCTATAATTGCTGCAAGCTCCCACCAAACAAGCAAAGCCATTTGGTTACCATTCATACCTACAAGTTGGTCAGTACTTAAATTAGTTAATGTGATTGAACCTGCAACAAACATCCAAGTAAGGCCACCGCCTGCTAAAAAATACTCTTTGGTTTGGCTTTGTCCGTTATTACGATTTTGGCCTCGGCATTTCCAATAAGTAAGGCCACCAATTAAAGCGGTGACAAAAACAAAAACCACCAGCTGTAAAATGTTATCTGACATGTGTGTGTCTCTTATATGTGTGTGAAAATAGATACGCTATAGCGCGTGCGCATCCCGACTTAGTTCTAACTTAATTTGCTTTAAAGGCATAAGTTCGGGACGTTGGTTGTGCAGCTTTACCAATGCATTTAACTGAAACAGTGAAGTAAGCATACTGTTAAGCACACTTAGGTAACCTTGCTTGTGTAAGTTTGCAAGGGTATCGCTATCTAAAGTTTGCAGTTTGTCTTCATCAACTGTGCTCAAACCTTGAATGGTTTGGGTTTCACCTTGTTCAAACTGCAATACAATATCTATGTTTTTAATAAGCCCTAACCGCGTAATTTCTTGAGTAAATTGATACGTTTGGTAATCATTTTTTAAGTCGCTTTCTAACAGTTTTTGCTGTGAACTTAAAAATAAACTCGGATTACCTTTAGCATCAAATAGTGCCTCGCCTTGCTGCGTGTTTACGGCTGAGCTTTGATCATCTATCGCAATAAAGTAATCGCTACTATTTGCCTCTCGGGTCATTAAATAAAGAGGCTGGGTTTGCATACATACCGGTGTGTAAAGTGCCTGCCACTGGTTGTTATTAACCAATAAACTTTGCCCAGCACTAAAGCTTGTTAAACCCGATACGGTATAACTGCCGTTTTGTGTATTACGTGCTAAAAAAATAGGTAAGTCGCAGGCCGCTTTTGCTATTTCATTGGCTCTTAAATTAACTAAATGCTGTGTTTTTGCATATTCAACGGCTGCATTGGGGTTAATTTTTAATGTTTGGTGTTTGGTGTTTACTAGTTCACTAATAGCCATAGTTACACATCCTTAAACTGGGTTAGCCGCTAACCAGTGCTCAATATAAGCGCGGTGTGGCGGCAAAGTTTGCAACATCTGCTGTGTAAGCTGGCTGTTACGTTCAATTATTTGTTTGGCTTGCGCGTTTTGTGAATACAAATAAGCCTGTTTAGTAAAGTCTGGTTTGAAGCCCATACCATATAAAACGTACTGGTAGCTGGCGGCTGGGAATAACTCTAATGCGCCATGAAAATCTTGAATAAGTGGGCCACGGCTTCCCCAAAGCAGTAAATCTTCTTGCAGGGTTTGTGGAATAGTGTCGGGCTGTACATGTGCTTGCCAGTAAGGTTCTGGACGCTTGGTTAGCATGTAATGCAGCTTTAAAAAGTCGATAATGCGCTGCCAGCGGTAGTCCATTTGCTCGTTAAAGCGTTTAGCTACAATAGGCATTACTTGTGTATCTGCAGGCATATGCTCTGCTACAAAGCGTGCTGAAATTTCAACAAGCATAATAGCGGTTGCTTCAAGCGGCTCTACAAACCCTGCTGACATACCAATGGCAACACAGTTTTTATGCCAAAACTTCTCACGGTAGCCTGATTCAAAACTAATTTTACGAGCAGTTAAACCGTTTGCTGCATCGCCTAAATAGTTACGTAGATTTTGCTCTGCTTCATCGTCTGATAAAAATTTGCTTGAATATACATGCCCTACACCACGACGATGCGTTAAACCTATATCCCAAATCCATCCTGCGTTTTGCGCTGTTGCTATGGTATGGCTGGCTAAGGAGTTATCGCTTTCATCGTAAGGGACTTGCATCGCCAGTGCGCTGTCATTAAATAGCACGTGGTCCATTTTTTTAAACGGTACGTTGAGCGCTTGGCCTAATAACAATGATGAAAAACCAGTACAGTCTATAAATAAATCGGCGTTTATAGTGCGAGTTTGATCTTTTAGAGTAAGCTCATTTATTGCACCATCGTCATCAAGTTTTACCTGATCTACAGTACCAATAATATGCTCTACGCCAAGCTTACTTTTACAATGCTGTTTAAGCATTTCTGCAAAGGCGCCTGCATCTAAGTGATAAGCGTAATTACAATTACCTTGATATTCGCCTTGCGCTATACCTCTTGGGGCTAAGCTTGCTTCGCAAATATCATGTTGAAAATTAGTTTGCTGTGCAAAGTCTTCAACATTATCTAAATAAGGGGCTAAATCTATACGTCCGTATCCTAGCGGTACAGTAAATGGATGGTAGTAAAAATCATTATTGCCGTGCGTCCAATTTACAAATTTACCGCCTTGTTTAAAGGTGGCATTACAGGCTTTAAATACATCAACTTCTCGCAAACCAATTTGCTGAAGTGTGTTTTTCATCGTGGGCCAGGTGCCTTCACCTACGCCAATAGTTGGAATATCTGACGATTCAACCAGCATCACTTTTAAGCCATCACCATTTTTACCTTGGTGATACGAAGCTATAATTGCAGCGCTCAGCCATCCGGCTGTGCCACCGCCAACTACCGCTACTGTTTTTATTGCTTTATTCATAATGGGCTACTCTTTAAGCATTTTATTGATAACGTTTTATACAACAAATGCCCGTTAGGGCATTTTGATTTAATGTGGTTTCATTTTAGCCAATTAGGTTAACATTACTGCTAAATTAACCTAATTGGCATTAGCACCTTGGTGCTGTAATGAAAACTAAGAGGCGAAAAATACGCCTCCATCATTAATTAAAACGATCCGCGAATACCAAACGCATAACGTGAGCCATTATCTTCTACTGAATAAATCTGGTTAGCAAAACGACCGGTTTGTACTAACTCTTCCTCAGTGATGTTGATGCCTTCAGCAAAAATAGTGAAGTTTTCATTAATATCGTAGCTTGCACTGATATCCCACTGACCGTAAGTTTCTACGTTCACTGGTTCACCATTAAAGCCGTTATCAACTAAGCGTAAAAAGCCTTCACGATTGTTAAATGCAACACGTGCTTGCCAGTTATCTTGCTCATAGAACAATATTAAATTTTGAGAATCACCTAAGCCTTCAAGTGCAAATGTTTGCGTAGTATCAGCACCCACACTAATGTCACTGTTTACTACAGTTGCATTAGCAATCAAGCCAAAGCCGTTGTCAAACATATGAGTTACGCCAATTTCGTAACCCGTTACCGTAGCTGATTCACCATTTTGAGGACGCGTTACAGTGTAAACTTCTGAACTACCAATAAGCTCATCGTCAGTTTGATCTGTACATGTAGTACACGCAAAACCAGGGCCTGAACGGTCAGTCATATTGTATGTTTCTGCACCTGTTAAGGTAACTATAAAGTCATCTACTTCTTTACTAAATACTGCAAAGCTAAATAAGTTAGCATCGTTGTAGTACCACTCATAAGAAATATCCCAGTTTTCAGACTGGAATGGTTTAAGTGCAGGGTTACCACCACTTGCTGTTAAATTTTGACGACGTGGTTCGTTAAAGTTTGTCGCAGGAGATAACTGAGACATCGTTGGACGAGTAATACTATCGTACGCAGCAAAGCGCAAAATCATATTCTCTTGAAGCTCTAACTTAACGTTAAAAGATGGTAGTAAGTTTGAGTAACTTGTACCTTGTTCAATATTAGTCGCTGGACCAAATACGTTAGCAAACAATGTCGCATCTGACGTTGGAATAACATCGCTAATAAAGCTTTGTACTGCAGCAACTTCAATATCTGTTTCTGAATAACGAGCACCCATGTTTACTGTTACTGGCATATCAGCTAGGTCGAAACCAATTGTGAAATCCATATATAAACTAGTAATATCTTCGTTAATTGTATAACGATTATTTTGTAGGGTTGGTTCTACAGGGAAACCTTGGTCGGCTAGGTAATCAAGCATTTTATCACCATCATAGGTGTAAAAAGTATCGATTAAACCAGGGAAGTAGTTGCTTGCTTGGTACGCTTCAAAATCAATAACATCAAGTGGTGCTTGTGTACCATATCCACAGAATTGACATTGACTACCAAATATTTGGAAGCTTGATTTTTCACGTTCTTGGCGATAAGCACCAAAGTTAATGCGCTCTACTGGGCCTTTATCTGGCACATATACAAAGTCAGCTTTAACCTCAGTGATTTCATCTTCATCAGTAAACTGATTTCCAACTTCATTGTAATGAAGGCGCGCTAAGCTTGGATCTGGCAATGAACCATTTGTAAATCCATCATGCTGAACAGTTGGAACGCCACCTGTACCATCAAAACTGAAGCTGTTAATAATACCCACTACGTTAAATCGGTCTCTACCCGCACGGTCGTTTTCAGCGGTTGAACGAGACACATCAAATTTAGCTTTTAATGACTCATTTACTTGCCAATCAACATTAATACCAAATGCTTTGTTAGTTACATCGCGTGAGTTACGTGTATGAGATACAAAGTCACTTGCCGGATCGCCACTTGGTGCGCCCAAACCCAATTCTTGAGAGAAAGTTAAAAGCGTGCCTGTTTCAGGATCAATTGTTGCGCTACCTACGCGGTCTGGTTCAAACCACGATGCTAAATCGCGTACTGTTGAATCAACTTCAAATTTTGAAATCATCCCATCAACCGTAATCGTAACATCGTCAGACGGTGCATATTGCAGTACTAAACTTGCGTTTGTACGTTCGCGGTCTTGCTCATCAACAACTTGATCCCAGTTACGTGGAATGTAGGCATTATCAAACAATACACCATCCGTTGGGTTAGAGATTGTTTGACCGCCGCGCCAACCTGCCGTTAAAATTTGGTTATTTTGAAGTTTACGTTGTTGATTAGTGATGGCAAAAAGCACACCTAGCTTGTCATCGTTAAACGTATTACTTATTAAGAATGATGTTGATGGAGATACTTCTTCAGAAAGGCTTTCGTACATACCTTTAACTGAACCTAAAATATGTAAACCACCAAAATCAAAAGGGCGTGCTGTAGTTACGTTAACCGTACCACCAATGCCGCCTTCTTGAAGAGTTGCTGTATTACTTTTATAAATATCAGCACCGGTGATTTGATCCGCGGCCAATACATCAAAGTTAAATTCACGACCTGCGCTGTCTGTCGCAATTTGACGACCATTAACAAGTACAGTATTAAATTGTGGACCAAAACCACGAATAGTTACCGCTTGGCCTTCACCACCACTACGGTCAATTGCTACACCTGTAATACGTTGCAGAGATTCTGCTACGTTTAAATCAGGAAATTTACCAAGATCTTCTGCTTTAATCCCGTCTGTAACAACATTAGATGCTTTTTTATCTAACATTGATGAACGTAAGCTGCTGCGGATACCCGTTACTGCGATAACTTCAACATCTTCATTTACTACTGTAGGCGTATTGCCTTCAGCGCCTTGAGCTGCAACGTTTCCGCTTGCCAATATGCCTGTGATAGCAATACTGATCGCGGTTTTCTTGTTGAACGATAACTTATTGTTAATTATCATTTTTTAAAAACTCCTGATTGTGTGTAGTCGTTGTGTCGTTGTGGTAGTGCATATAGTTTCAAATACTATTTATATTATAAATACTTTAAACCAGCAAAAAGTGCAACCTTTTCCTGAATTATGGATAGCATTTAATCACTGTATTTTTGCTTTTAATTTTCTTTAAATTAACATTAGAATGCTGTATTCATTCAGAAAAAGAGTAAATAATAACCTGTTCGTAATCCTCTCCCGGCAATAAATTAGCTTTTGGAAAATTTTCACGATTTGGCGCATCTGGCCAATTTTGTGCTTCAAAACACAAAGCTTCCCGTGCTTTAAAAGGCGAACCAACAAAGTTTGCGGTATAAAGCTGCATGCCTGGCTGCGTACTTTTGAGCGTTAAATTAACCTTCGTGTGTGGCGAAGTTAATGTAGCCATCGTCTTTAAACTGCTGTCATCATCAAAAATATAGCAGTGATCAAAGCCATTTCCAGCTTCTAGCTGAGGATGAACGGCGCTTAAGGCCTCACCAACTTGAGCTGGCTTAGTAAAGTCAAAGCAGGTACCGGTGACTGATGCAGATTCATTAAGTGGAATACTAGTTGTATCAATAGGAAGGTAACGATCGGTATTAATTTGAACAAGATGCTCATTAATTGATTCACTGCCATCAAGATTAAAATAGCAATGGTTGGTAAAGTTAACGAGCGTTTCTTTATTGGTTATCGCTTTAAAGTGCAGAGTAAGCTCGCCGTTTTTAGCGCTAATAGTTTGCCAAACCTGCAACTCACCGGGGAAACCTTGTTCGCCGTCGGGCGAGCAATAACAAAGCTCAACTTCACTTTCAGTTTGTTTGGTTACTTGCCAAAGTACTTTATTAAAGCCTTTAATGCCGCCATGTAGGCTATTAGGGCCGTTATTTGCTTCTAGTTGATACTGTGTACCAGATAAGTTAAAACGCCCCTTTGCAATGCGATTAGCGTATCGACCTACTGTAGCGCCAAGATAAAATGGGTTTTCAAGATAATATTGCGGATCGTCTACGCTAAGCGTCATTTCTTGTTTTTTAAATTTAATGCTTTTTATTATTGCGCCAAATGGCAAAATTTCAGCGGTTAAATCTTTACCATCACTGAGCTGAATAACTTGTAAAAGCTGGTTATTGGCAATAGCTACCACACGCATTCTCCAATCAAATTACCGAATTAACATTTTCTGTTATGACGGTGCAACAATATATATTATAAATAGTATATAACTGAAGCCTGTAACTCAATCTAAATGCGTTAAAATTTCTCGATAAAAATTTACAGATGCCATTATTTATTTACACAAGGCGAGTAAATTAAATACTTATTGTTTTTAACCCTCTAAAAATCACACCTAATTAACTAACACGTCAAATAAATAAAAAGATCAATATAATTATAGGCTTAAGAAAACCCAACCAATCGACATATGTTAAAGTTTTATTAAACCACTCTTTTATTTGGAAAATTACCACTCCTACTTTGTTTAGTTGATGTCTGCACCATTTAATCTAGCTTAATCGCTGCGTGTGCACTTTGTTTTTAGTATTTATAAACATTAACTGAGAGAAGAAAGGAATTATGATCCCATTTAAACTTAATAAACTGAGCATATTAGTTAGCGCTGTATCTGGCACATTCATATTAGCAAGCAGCCCTATAAATGCAGCTCAAAGTGATAAAGTTCAGCAGGAAATGGAAGCGATCACGGTAACAGGCTACCGCTCTAACCTAGCCCGTAGTAAAGAACTCAAAAAAAATGCCATTGGCTCGCAAGACAGCATACTCGCTGAAGACATTGGCGAATTCCCTGATGCTAACTTAGCAGAGTCACTACAGCGTGTACCGGGTGTATCTATTTCGCGTGACTCAGGTGAAGGTCGTCAAATATCGCTACGTGGCTTGGGTCCTAACTTTACACGTACACGCTTAAATGGCATGGAAGCACTTTTTACAAGCGATTCAGGTATTGACCAACGTGGTGGTGCATCTCGCTCTCGAGATTTTGATTTCAGTATTTTTGCCTCAGAACTATTTAATCGCGTAGATGTTTATAAGTCGTATGATGCGTCATTAGATGAAGGGGGTATTGCCGGTACTGTTGATTTACATACTGCAAAACCTTTTGATAATTCTGAAGAAGGGCTACAAGGTGCTGTAAGTGTAAAAGGTATTTATAATGATAGAACAGAGCATTCAGACCCTCGCTTTGCTGGTTTGTTATCAAATACTTGGGGGAATTTTGGTGCGCTCGTATCGGTTGCTTATTCTGAAGTAGATACAATTGAAGAAGGCTATCATGTGTGGTCTTGGAAACAAGCGAGCTTTGGTGATGATAATGTTGCAGATTCAGTTGATGCCGATATCAAAAACCGTTTAGTTAACGCCACGGGCAATGACCGTGTGTTTGTATCTCGCGCTAATAACATTGCATCTTGGGCTAATACACGAAAACGTACCGGTATTACCGCTGCATTTCAGTGGCAACCTTCTGATGCAATGTCTTTTGATTTGGATATTTTGTACGGAAAGCTATCTAACGATCGCATTGAAAATCAATTATCAACAGCGGGCACAAATGCATTTACTGGCGATGTGACGGCAAATCAATTACTCGTTGATGCAGCCATTGAAGGTGACGATTTAGTATACGCCTCATTTGAAGGTCTTGATTTACGTACCGAGTCAAAAGTAAGTTTTGGCGAAACTAATTTTCACCAAATATCACTCAGTGGTAATTTTGAACTAACCGATAAACTATACATGACAACCATGTTTGGTTTATCAAAATCTACTTTTGAGCAGCCTATAAACGATAAAGTTTTTAGTGAATCTGTCGATCATGCGTTTTCTGTTGATTGGCGCAATGCTAAATATGGTCAAAATACCTACGACTTCGATATTACCGACGTTGACCAGTGGGCATTAATGCGAACTGATGTCCGCGAAGATGAAATAAGCAATGAATACAACACGTATCAAGTTGATTTTAATTACGAACTTAATGATGTGCATTCATTTAAGTTTGGTCTTCAGTCTAAAAACTATCAATCAGATGGTTTTGAACGCAGAGACCGTGTTGATTGGGAAAACAACCCAAATTCACCTGAAGCTGTTTTTCAAATAACAAACATTCCGATATTACATGACTATGTTATTGCAGATAACCAAGCTACTTTTGAGCGTGTTGTTGCAACAGGTTTAATTTCTCGCGAATTAGACGCCTCTCATAATCGCCCTGGTACGGTATATCAAATTGAAGAAGATACTATTGGGGTTTATGCACAGTATTTGTGGAACACCGAAGTAAGTAACTTCCCAATTAGAGGTAACTTAGGTTTACGTTGGTACGAAACTGAACAAACATCGAGCGGGGAAGTTAATACTGGAGCTGGTTTTGAGCAAATTGAATTTAGTAAAACCTATTCCGATTTACTACCAAGCTTAAATGTTGTTGCTGATATTTCTGATAATTGGTTAATCCGCTTTGGTGCAAATCGCAATATTTCTCGACCCAATTTAAATCAATTAAAAGCGGCTGGGCAAGTGGGCGTTGCAGATCAATTTATTAGTGCTGGTAACCCTAACTTAGAGCGCTTTGTTGCTGATTCATTCGAAACATCATTTGAGTTTTATGGTGATTCGTCAAGCTTAGCTATTGCAGTGTTTCATAAAGATATGGAGTCATTTATTGTCCAGCAATCAGTGACTCTACCTTATGAGCAAACGGGTTACCCTCTTGAGTTTTTAGATTTTGACCCGCGCGTAAATGCGCAATCTGAGTTTACCGTTTCACAACCTATTAATGGTGATTCTACAGATGTTACTGGTTTAGAAATTGCGTTTCAAATGGACTTTGATTTTTTACCAGAGCCATTTAATTACTTAGGAATGCTCGGTAATGTAACTATTGCAGATGGCGAAACTATTTTATTTAACGAAGGTGAACGCATCAGCGTTACCCCTCCTGGCTTATCTGAATTGTCTCACAACTTTACCCTTTATTATGAAACACCCCGTTGGGGCATGCGTGTATCGAGCTCTTATCGTGATGAATATATTACAGGGGAAGGCTCAGAGCAAAACATTGTTGCCGGATACGATGAAACAACGTTTGTTGATTTTAAATCGTTCATGAATATTACAGAGCAAGTAAAAATAACGTTTGAAGCAACAAATTTAACGGATGAAGCAATTCGACAATTCCTTGATCACAGAACTCAATCCTACTCACAAAGTGGCCGTAATTTTGCGTTAGGTATGTCGTATAAATTTTAGCTCTCACCTCTAAACTGGCTGCTTTTGCAGCCAGTTACCTTAAGGAAAAAAGTTATGCAAAAATACACTGTTTCATTACTCATTAATTTATTCCTGCTTTTGATTTGTTGCCCATCAATTGCTGCAAATGACACATTTACTTTAGGTGTTATTGCCGATTGCCAATATGCAGAACAAGCCAATAAAAGTACTCGACACTATACATCTTGCCCTCAAAAGTTCAGCACTGCGGTTGAGCAATTTAATCAACACCCTTTATCGGGTGTATTGCATTTAGGCGACTTTATCGACCGTGAATTTAAAAGTTTTACTCCGTTAAATACAATATCATCATCGCTTAATACTCCCCTTTATCATGTATTAGGAAACCATGAATTCTCGGTAGATGATAAGTTTAAAATGCGCATAACTAACACTTTAAACATGCCATCGCGCTACTACAGTTTTGAAATAAATAATTGGCTCTTTATTGCTTTAGATGGCAACGATGTGAGCACTTACGCATGGCCTAAAAATAGTAAGAAGCATCAACAAAATATGACCTTGTTTAACTCTCAATATAAAGGGCACGAAGATTGGAATGGCGCAATTGGTATAAAACAGCTTAAGTGGTTAGAAGAGAAGCTAAAAGTAGCGCAAGTAAAAGAGCAACCTGTTGTGCTACTGAGTCATTTTCCTATTTTTCCTGAGAACAATCATAACCTATGGAACGCGCAAGAAGTGCTAACCCTTATTAGCCAGTATACAGCCGTAAAAGCATGGTTTAATGGTCATAACCATGTAGGTAATTACGCAAAAAAAGACGGCATTCACTTCGTGACTTTTCATGCCATGCTTGATACCGACACAACTGCATTTAGCACTCTTGAATTTTCGCCAACCCAACTTAAAATTAATGGTCAAGGGAGGCAGCCTTCAATGGTTCTTCCCATTAAATAGCCACAATAAAACTAAGATAACCTATCGCTCTATATAATAAGGCGTACAAGGTAGGAATTAGCGTGACTATGGAACTTAGTTACGCATTTCTGGCACTTATGTAGCTATGCAATTGCTCAATAGCACTTTGCATTTGGCGGCTTATATCACCTAGGCTAAACCCTGTTGCCACTTTAATTTGTTGATATGTTTCACCATGAATTCGACTGCGTACTATAAGGTCTCGCTGCTTATCTGTAAGCGTATTCATCGCATCTGAAATATATTCAATTCGCAAATTCATGCTACATAGATCCTCAGGACTACCTTGCGTACATAGTGGTTCATCAATATTATCGCGGGTATCGTCTAAAAAATGTTGAGTGTTTTTAAAACGAGAACGATAATTTAAACCAATGTTAATAGCTGAACGAAGCAGATAAGCTTTCGGAAACTCTATTTTATCAATATGCTGATGCGATAACATATTACTAAATGCTTCTTGCACTAAATCTTCATGGTCGCTAAGGCTTGCCCCAAAAAAATCACGGACTCTACGGTTTAGTTCACTATTGTGCTCGGTATATAACTTTTCAAAAAATGATTCGATAATCATAAAATGACCTTAAAAACCTCTTAATTCAAAAGTAAAAACAACTGTGTTAGCTGTTGTATTTAAGAGGATTAATTTAGCATTCAATTATGCTAAGAATATGACAAACCAAGCGTTTGTCACTAAAAGGTCATTTATTAGCAAGTTATGACTCAGCAGTAATATGCTCGTTAAGCGCCGCTTTTTCGTCAATGCTAAGCGCTTGCTTTGATTTAGCAATAAAATCGTACCTCACCATCACAGCTTTGCCTATTGCACAGCATTTATCGTGTTGCCATGCTTCCTGTCTAAGCGTAAAAGAGCTAATGCCTATATGCTCTACAGAGGTTTTTACTGTCACTTCGTGACCATAAAATAATTCGCCTACAAACGACACTTCAACTTTGGCGATGATCAATTTCCAATCATGTGGGTTTAAGTCTGGTGTAAAAAATTTAAAAATAGGTACGCGTGCGGCTTCAAACCACACAGGGAGTACGGTATTGTTGATATGTCCGAGTGCATCTGTTTCGCTAAAGCGCGGCATCACTTTTTCAATAAACATAAAAATCCAAAAATAATTATACAAAGGTAAACCATGACGGACTTTATTCGCGTTGTTGACAACGCATTGAGCGATGATTTTTGCGACAATTTTATTAACACGTTCACGCAAAGCCCGCATGTAAAACAAGGGGTAACATCGGGCGGTGTCGATTTAAAGAAAAAAGACAGCCACGACCTACACTTAAATAGTCACCCCGAATATGCAGAGCAATTAAAACATATACAACAAACAACTGCACAGCATGTTTTTAAGTATGTTGAAGAGCATATTTTTATGATGATTGGGGCGTTTGGCTTAAAGGTTTATCATCCAAAAACGGGGGAAGTTGTCGATTTAACTCAAGAAAATTTTGAAGAAGTGGGTAAACCGCAATTACCTTTGCTTGTTCAGCAAATTTTTAGACTCGGTAATATTCAAGCGCAAAAATACGAAGTAAATAAAGGTGGCTACCCTTACTGGCACAGTGAAGTTTATCCGCAGCTACAGCACAATGAAGCTTTGCATCGCGTGTTGTTATTTATGTTTTATTTAAATGATGTAGAGGAAGGCGGAGAAACGGAGTTTTACTACCAAAACCTAAAAATAGCGCCTAAAAAAGGCACCATGGTGATTGCCCCGGGTTACTTTACGCATACACATAGAGGCAATAAGCCAATATCAAACGATAAGTATATTTTAACCTCGTGGGTATTGTTTAATCGTGCAGAACAAATATATGGTGCGCCAAAGAGTTAGCGCACCAAAACTTATATGACTAACCTAGTAGCTCATCAAATAAATCAAACAGTTGATCAAGCTCTTTAATGGTGTTGTAGTGCATACAACCAATGCGAACTACACCGCCTTTATCAAGCACACCTAGTTGCTTGCACAAACCTTGCGCGTAAAAATTACCATCCCACACGCAAATGTGCTGCTTACCTAAAAATTCTGAAACGGCGCGTGGCTCTAAACCTTCAAAAATTAAAGCAAAAGTAGGTGTACGCTCGTTTAAGCGATCAAAGTCATCAATACCAAACAACTTAATGCGTGGGTAGTTTACCAAGCGCGTTAAAAAGTGCTCACTAAGCGCCATTTCGTGCTGTTTAGTTTTAGCAAAAGCTATGCTTAACTTTTCGCGGCGTGAGTGGCTATCGTCAAGTTCGCTAATTGCTGCAATGTAATCAACAGCCGCGATAAAGCCCGCCATGGCTTCAAAGCTTTGTGTGCCGGTTTCCCAACGACCCGGTGCTACGTCTTTAGCTGGCTCAACTTTGTAAGGTGTGAACCCATCTAAATGTTCTTTTTTACCGTAAACCATGCCTAAATGCGGGCCAAAAAACTTATATGCAGAGCAGGCTAAAAAGTCGCAATCAAGCGCTTGTACGTCAACAAGTTCGTGCGGTGCGTAATGTACGGCATCAACATAAACAAGTGCGCCTACAGCGTGAGCAAGCTCAACAATACGTTTAATATTATTAATTGAACCTGTGGTATTTGAGGCATACGTTACCGCTACAAGCTTAGTGTTGCTGTTTAATAAGCTTTCAAATTGCACCATATCTAAGCTGCAGTCAGCTTCATTAATAAGCGCAGTATTTACCTTTGCGCCTTTATCTTCTGCGGCTTGTTGCCACGACGATACATTCGAGAAGTGATCGGCATTGGTTACAATTATTTCATCGCCAGCCTGCCAGTTTCGTGAAATTGCACGGCTAAAGCTAAATGTTAGGCTGGTCATGTTTGGACCAAACACAATTTGTTGTGAGCTAGGTGCATTAAGTAAGTCAGCGGCGGCTTGGCGCGCATTCGCCATCAACTCAACCGTTTTATCACTTGAAAAAAACGCGCCACCTAAGTTCGAATTATAATGACCTAAATAAGCAGTCATCGCAGTAAGCACCGATGTTGGTACCTGCGATCCGCCTGGTCCGTCTAAAAATATTGGCGATTTACCATCAACGTTCTGCATTAATGCTGGAAACTGCTCACGTAATTGCGTTATGTTCATGCCTAACTTCCTTAAGACGTTAATACAAAACAATCCAGGTAACCTGGTTTGCTAGCATCAATTTTGTTCATAGGTGTTGCGTTGTGCCACACTTGACGGTCATTTATTAATGCAAACATGCCGTCTTTTATTTCCATTTTAAAACAAGGCTCAGCTTGCTTGTTTTCGTATACAAGTAGCTCGCCGCCTTCTAAGTTCTCGTGAGAAACGCCGCATATACATACATGGTCAAAACCATCTTGATGCACGCCTTCTGGCGCTGCTGGCGTATCACTGTTAATAGCAAGCATACGGAACTGATGAATTTCAATATCACGCTGCTCATCAATACCCGTAAGTTGGCGAAACTCATTTACAATGCTTTTCATGCCTTCTGACTCAAGTAAACTTTGCTCTAGGTTTTCGTAAGTACGCTCTACATTACCTTGAAAAGTATTAATTGAATCGTCTTGAACAAATGCTTTGGCTTGCTGTAGCTTTATTTCACCATCTTGCATTTTAACTACTGAGTAACGACGTTTACGAAAGGCGCCATCTGCATAAGGATTTGCAGGCAGGTTATCAAAAGAAGGCTTAACCAAATCAATATTTGCTTGGTTAACAAAACGTAGTTGCAGTAAATTCTGGTTGTTTAATGCTGTCATAAAATCTCGCCTAAAATAATGAGAATATTGATGAGGATTTTAATGCATTTTGATAGGATTTTTTGCGCGATTACTTACTTTAAAAGCAACTTAAGACTAGATTTAATACAATAATATAAAAAAAGAAGCATGAACTATCTAATATTTATTTTAGCCAATAAAAAACCCGCCTAAGCGGGTTTTTAAACAAACTCTAAAAATTATACAGCTTGTTGAATAATCACGTTGTCTGCTTTTTTAGTGTAAGCAGGCATACGGTGGAAGTTCAAGTAACGGTATGTATCTGACGCCGTTGCATTGATCTTCGCAGCATATTCTTGGTACTCAGCAACTGTTGGTAATTTACCAATGATTGCAGCAATTGCAGCAAGCTCAGATGATGCTAAGAATACGTTTGCGCCATTACCTAAACGGTTAGGGAAGTTACGTGTAGAGGTAGACACAACCGTTGCTTTATCTGCAACACGTGCTTGGTTACCCATACATAGTGAACAACCTGGAGTTTCGATACGTGCGCCAACACGACCAAAAATACCATAGTAACCTTCTTCTGTAAGTTGGTCTTTGTCCATCTTAGTAGGTGGAGCAACCCAAAGCTGAGTCGGAAGTTGACCTTTAAAGCCATCAAGCAACTTACCAGCAGCACGGAAGTGACCAATGTTAGTCATACAAGAACCGATGAATACTTCATCAATTTTCTCGCCAGCAACATCAGAAAGAAGACGCGCATCATCTGGGTCATTTGGAGCACAAAGAACAGGTTCTTTAATCTCAGCTAAATCAATTTCAACGATATGCTTGTACTCTGCATCAGCGTCAGCTTCCATTAGTTCTGGGTTAGCTAACCAATCTTGCATTGCAGTAATACGACGTTCAATCGTACGTACATCGCCGTAACCTTCAGAAATCATCCACTTAAGCATAACAATGTTTGATTCTAGGTATTCAGAGATAGACTCTTTAGATAACTTAACAGTACAACCTGCTGCCGAACGCTCTGCAGATGCATCTGATAATTCAAACGCTTGCTCAACAGTTAGGTGCTCAACGCCTTCAATTTCTAGTACGCGACCAGAGAATTCGTTAATTTTACCTTTTTTCTCAACTGTTAATAAACCTTGTTTGATACCGTAGTAAGGGATTGCATGAACAAGGTCACGTAAAGTAATACCTGGTTGCATTTCGCCTTTAAAACGAACCAAAATAGATTCAGGCATATCAAGCGGCATAACACCCGTTGCTGCTGCGAATGCTACTGCACCCGAACCTGCTGGGAATGAAATACCTAATGGGAAACGTGTATGTGAATCACCACCAGTACCTACGGTATCTGGTAATAACATACGGTTTAACCACGAGTGAATAATACCATCACCTGGACGAAGTGAAACACCGCCACGGTTCATGATGAAATCAGGAAGCGTATGGTGAGTGTTTACATCGATAGGCTTAGGGTAAGCCGACGTATGACAGAATGACTGCATTGTTAAATCTGCAGAGAAACCTAAACATGCTAGATCTTTAAGTTCATCACGTGTCATAGGACCTGTTGTATCTTGCGAACCAACAGTTGTCATTTTAGGCTCACAGTACTGACCTGGGCGAATACCTGCAACGTTACATGCTTTACCAACCATTTTTTGCGCTAGTGTGAAGCCTTTATCAGAAACTTCTGTTGCTGTTGGTACTTTAAATGTATCAGTTGCGCCTAAGCCAAGAGATGTACGGGCTTTATCAGTTAAACCACGACCGATAATTAGTGGAATACGACCACCAGCACGAACTTCATCTAAAATCACATCAGATTTAAGCTCAAAAGTAGAAATTACGTTATCAGTACCGTGTTGCTTAACAACACCTTCATACGGGTAAATATCGATTTGCTCACCCATGTTAAGCTCATCAACATTTAATTCGATTGGTAATGCGCCTGAATCTTCCATTGTGTTGAAGAAGATTGGAGCAATTTTATTACCTAAACATACACCGCCAACACGCTTGTTTGGTACGAATGGGATATCATCGCCCATAAACCAAAGTACAGAGTTAGTTGCAGACTTACGAGAAGAACCCGTACCAACAACATCACCTACGTAAGCAAGTGGTAAACCTTTAGTTTTTAATTCTTCAAGCTGAGTAATTGGACCAACTTCGCCCGCTTTATCAGGTGTAATACCGTCGCGTTCAATTTTTAGCATTGCTAAAGCATGAAGTGGGATATCTGGACGAGACCATGCATCTGGTGCAGGAGACAAGTCATCAGTATTTGTTTCGCCAGTTACTTTAAATACAGTAACTGAGATCTTTTCAGCAACAGCTGGTTTATTAGTAAACCATTCTGCATTTGCCCAAGACTCAATAATTTGCTTAGCGAATGTATTACCTGCTTTTGCTTTTTCTTCTACATCGTAGAACGCATCAAACATAAGTAATGTATTTGAAAGGCCTTTAACTACGATTGGTGCAAGCGTTTCGTCATCAAGTAGGTCAATCATTGGTGCGATATTGTAACCACCCAACATTGTACCTAATAATTCTGCCGCTTTTTCTTTAGAAACAAGTGGAGAATTAGCTTCACCTTTAGCTACAGCTGCTAAGAAACCCGCTTTAATATAAGCTGCATCATCAACACCTGCTGGTATGCGGTGGATAAATAAATCTAAAATGAATTCTTCTTCACCTGCAGGTGGAGTTTTTATTAATTCAATAAGATCAGCAGTTTGCTGAGCATCTAATGGCGCTGGTACGATACCTAACGCGGCACGTTCTTCTACGTGTTTACGATAATCTTGTAGCACAATATTGCCCTCTTGGTGACGTGAAAGTATTCGGTAGCGCTTCAAGCGCAAATAAGTTACCCAATACTTATAGTATTCTAACGTGTAATTATAAAGCTTTTATGGATAGATGAAAATCCATCCAGTTACGCAACTGATTATACTGATTATAAATGCTATGAATAGTGGTTGTAGTAAAAACTATTTTCATGAATACTTATTAAGTAAGAATCATTACCATTATCCAATATTAATTTATTACAGACATAAAAAAACCCAGCACTTGACTGGGTTTTTATTACATACTATTTAATTAACGCAAAACTTTTACGTTTTTGATAGTTTTGATATGCGCTTCTACACGACGGTTTTCTGCGTTTGCAGCTGCAGTGTTTGCATCATTTTTAAGACGCTCTTCACCTAAACCAACTGTAGTAATACGGTCTTTAGCAATGCCATCTGCAATTAATTGCTTAGCAACTGCGTCTGCACGTTTTTTCGATAACCATTTGTTGTAGGTTGCTTTACCTACAGCAGAAGTATGACCTTCTAAAAGTACTGTTGTATCTGGGTAGTCTTTTAAGAATGATGCTACTTTATCGATATCATTTAAATATTGAGTAGATACTGCTGAAGCATTGTTAGGGAAAGTCACTAATAAGCTTACAGTTACCTCTTTATCTTCATATAAAGTACAACCAGTGCCATCAACTGCATCTGTCATAGGTGTGTTAGCACACTTATCATCTGCATCAGCAATGTTGTCGTTGTCGCTATCTGTAGGAGCTACAGCTACTTCAACAATTTCTGGAGCTGGTTTAACTGGCTCTACAGGAGCTGAATTCTGGCCGAATAAGTAGTTAATACCAATTTTAGCGCCTACATCTGTGTAACCACGGTCAAGGCCTTGGTATACAGCTGTTTCAGCATTTACAAATAAGCCATCTGTAATGAAATGTTGGTAACCAACACCTGCATTTAAAAATGTATTATCATCTACTACGTCCATTTCTTTAATACCGAAAAGACCGTAGAAAGGACCGCCGTTTAAGTGGTAAAGCGCATCAATACCGTAACGTTCGCCATCAATGCTGTTGCGGTTGCCAGCAACTTTATCAAAAGCATTAAAATCCATATCTGCATATTCAAGACGTGCGCTCCAGTAATCACTGAAACGGTAACCGGCTTCTACACCCCAGCCAGTTGATTCATTTACGTCAAGGCCAGCTTGAGCACGCATGTTTTTCCAAGATGCGTCATAGTAGTCGCCAAATGCGCCAATGTAGAAGCCTTCTTCTTTATCAGCAGCGAATGTAGATGCGCTAGTTGCAGCCAACGCGATTGCAATTGTAAGTGATTTTAATTTCATTGTTTTCTTCCCATTTGAACAATTTTAAATTGTAGCCAATAACTTGTAGCTCAATCAGTTTTGTATAGACTAACCGAGGCTTGGTTAATCAATACTTAACGAAAAATAAAGTTTATAAATTTTTTTCAATGGTCTATGACTACATCAAACCACTTATTGTAGGTGAAATGAAAAACTTTACCTAACCTGCAAACAATAAATATAGTGGTTTGTTATGATATAAATAGGCAATTCAATCACACACACCCTATACACTGCAAAAAACTTACCTAGCTTTACAAGCGCGGATATTAACACCTGAATAGACTTTGCTCAATCAGTGAACATCATTTATAACTATTTATAACTATTTATAAGTAAATATGGTCATTTATAATTAAAAGCTTTCAGTAAAAAACAATCTTTAAGTACCACAAAATGTGCGGTAATTTATGTCGTTCTCTGGTGCATTTTGAAATTCATCAGCACTATGCCCTGTAGAATAAGGATTATAGAGTACGTTAATGAACTTATTTAACAGCTCACTTGAACCTGAATTATTATATTCAGTTATTATTATTTCAATAATGTGATTACGAGGTATAACACTAGGATTCGCAGCTCTCATCACCTCATAACTATTATCATCGGTTAAGCTTATCCATTTAGTTCTCCACTCAATTAGCGACTCAGGTACTGTTTTTGCTCCTTTTAAGGATTCAGTAAGCGCATCGAAAGTATTGGTGTAGTCGAGCTGGTTATCTTTTAATAGTGTTAACAACTCTGCGATTAACTCGCCACTACTATTGCAAGATTCATTTAAACCCAGTTTTTGTGCCCACATAGCCGTAAACTCAGTATTAAACTGCTCAGCAAAACTATTAATGTATGGCGTCATTAATGAAACCGCTTGCTCGTCATCATCGCTGATAAGCGGTATTAAACTCTCGGCTAAGCGCGCGCAATTCCAGTTAGCCATATTTGGCTGATTACCAAAGGCATAGCGACCTTGTTTATCAATAGAGCTAAATACGGTATCAAAGTCAAAACTGTTCATCATTGCACACGGACCATAATCAATGGTTTCTCCGCTCACTAGCGTATTATCGGTATTCATTACTCCATGAATAAAGCCTACACGCATCCAGCTCACAACTAGCTTAACTTGATTTTTAATGACAGCACCTAAAAAGGCTAAATAACGCTGCGATCCTGTGTCGGTTATTTCTGGGTAGTGTCGCTCTATAGCTAAATCAGCTAAATTTTTAAGCCCTTCAACATCGCCTTGCGTCGCTAAATATTGAAACGAACCAACACGAATATGACTGGTTGCTAAACGAGTCACTATGGCGCCTGCTTGTGGCGGATTGCGATAAACCGTTTCACCACTACCAACAACGGCTAAGCAGCGTGTAGTTTTAATGCCTAGTGCATGCATGGCCTCGCTCATTACGTATTCACGGATAGCAGGACCAAGTGCACAACGTCCATCTCCCCCTCTTGAGTAAGGAGTAGCACCAGAGCCTTTTAATTGAATATCCCACAACTGGTTTTTGTCATCATTAATAGCACCCAGTAAATGTGCTCGCCCATCGCCTAAGCGTGGTGAAAAATGCCCGAATTGGTGCCCAGAGTAACCAAGTGCTACTGCAGGAATAGCCTGTTTTTCGTTACCGCTAAAAGTGCTGGCACGCAAATCAGCTGCAACGTTAATATTAAACTCTTTTGCTAAGCTCTCATTCCACAGCAATAACTGAGGAGAAGCAACACTTGCAGGGAAATCTTCTATCGCAAAGTTTTCCGTAATGTCTGTGTATCTTGGCACTAATTTCATGGTAATTCCTATTATTGCTGACTTATACCAACACGGTTGTCACCTACGCCATAGGCCACAATTAAGCTCAACTCTTGCATACTTAAGCCGCTTTGCTTTTGCATTTCATTAAAAAAGGCTTGGGCTGCACTCAGTGATTTTTTAGTTTGCAAGCCGCCGTCTATAATTTTATGGGCACGCAAATAATTTTCTACATCCCGTGATAGTAAAAAAGTATCTTTACCTAGTGCTCGTAGCGCATAAGGTCCTGTATTTCCGCCTAAACGCGCACCATGCTTTTTTAAATACGCCCATAAACCAATAATATCGTCTGTTGGCCAATTAGCGATAAACTGACTAAAACTGCCATGTTCCCCTGCTATTTCGTGGATCATGTAAGCATTTTCGGTAATCGTTTTTACTTTTTTATAGTTACGAACAATTCGCTCATCCGTTGCTTTTTGTTCCAGCATATCAGGTGGCATCATTAATAACTTATCAACGCTAAAATCCCAAAAAACCTCTCTAAAGCCTGGCCACTTATTATTAATGACTGACCAATAAAAGCCGCTTTGAAATACTTTTCGAGTAAATTCCTCAAGCCAATCGTCGTCACTTAACGTGCTTAGTTGTTTTTTAGATAGCGGTTTTGCAAGTAACAACTTAAGCATTTTTTCGGAGCCTTTTCGCTCTACCGCTCGCTTATAAATATCGCTAAATTTTTCCATACTAATTAAATACCTCACTACTTATATTGCTAGTGTACGAGAAAAGCACCCAATACGTAACCACTCCCATTATGGATGAATGAATATGCATTTAGTCGCTTGACACCTAGACGGCTAAAATGCTTTAATCGCTGTAATTACCCTATTTAAATTGCACAGGTTTGTAAGTTTTTACTCTACAAACAGGTGTAAAGGGCTAGAAGAGGTGCGTTATTCAGGTAGCGTATGTTAGGAGCGCAAACTCCAGTGATCATACGTGAGGGGAAATTAACGCCGAGAAGTAATCACTTTTGCGAAGTGTTTATTTCGGGCGACTAGGTTGAACCCTAGCGACTGTCACCAATAGCTGCTTATAAAAAGCAGCTTATTAGTTTGGTGGAGAGCTTCTGGTCTTAAATATTAAGGCCGTGCGCCCTATTATTTTAAGCCCATTCGCTCTTCGAATTATTAGTTCGAACGACGTTAATGTGGCTCCTTCCATAAAGCTTTTTAACTCTTCGAATAATACCAATTCATTAAATTAGTTATCGCTAAAATGATCACGTTTTTAATAAAGTTGGTACAAATTATAAGTTCGTGAGAGATGATCAACAACTTCAATTTAAACGACTACTCATTGTGGACCGCACTCGTTACGCCATTTGATCAACACGGCGATGTTGACTACAACACGTTAACTAAACTGGTTAGCGATCAAGAAGCGGCACATAACGGTATTTTATTACTTGGCAGTACGGGCGAAGGTTTAGCACTTACGCTAAAAGAGCAACAAGCCATTGTAGAACACGTATGCCAGCTAAAACCAGCAGTACCACTCATGGTTGCTGTAGGCGGTAGTAACTTAAAGCAACAAATTGAGTGGGTTAACTACTGTAATACACTGCCAATTCATAGCTTTTTACTTGGCTCACCGCTTTATGCAAAACCCGGCGCCATAGGTCAAACTCATTGGTTTGAAAGCCTACTTAATGCAAGTGCTCACCCATGTATGCTTTATAACGTACCGGGACGAAGTGCTGTTAGCATCCCAACGGCAACAATTCAAAACTTACAAAATAATAAAAATTTATGGGCGTTAAAAGAAGCGAGCGGCAGCATTGCTCAGTTTGAGGCTTACCGTCACGCGGCACCTAATTTAGCTATTTTTAGTGGCGACGATGCGCTGATGCCTTATTTTGCTCAAGCTGGCGCAAAAGGTTTAGTGTCGGTAGCTGCAAATGCATGGCCCGCACAAACTCACGAGTTTGTTAAACGCAGCTTAAGTGGCCAACACCCTAATTTATTTGCCCAGTGGTCAAGCGCTATTAATAGCCTATTTGCTGTCGCAAACCCTATTCCCGTAAAGGTATTGATGCATTTGCAAGGCCGCTTAAGCAGCCCGCAACTTCGTCCACCTTTAACACATCTTGAGTTAACTCAAACCGATTGCATCACAACTGCAAACAACACCATTTTATCTTGGCATTAAATACAGGTTTTTATAATGAGCTGGTTAGAACTATTAAATAATTTAGAATCGGGCGCAGTACGCGCAGCATCACAAAACGAAAGCGGCCAATGGCAAGCTAACGTAGAAGTAAAACAAGGCATTTTAGAAGCCTTTAAAAATGGCACTAATACTGAGTTTGCTGGCGGGTTTGTTGATAAACATAACTTAGCTCCACAAGAATTTAGTACTGACGATGGCGTGCGTATGGTACCGGGTGGCTCAAGTGTTCGCCGTGGTGCTTATGTTGCTAAAGGCACGATTATTATGCCACCAGCGTATGTAAACATTGGCGCATATATCGACGAAGGCACAATGGTAGATAGCCACGCATTAGTTGGCTCGTGTGCACAAGTAGGTAAAAACGTACATTTAAGTGCTGCAGTGCAGCTTGGTGGTGTACTTGAGCCAATTGGTGCAAGCCCAGTAGTTGTAGAAGACGATGCCTTTATTGGCGCTGGCTGTATTATTGTTGAAGGCGTAGTTATTAAAAAAGGCGCAGTACTAGCCCCAGGCGTGCGTTTATCAGCAACTATTCCAGTTTACGACTGCGTAAACGAGCGCCAACTTGATAAAGGCGAGCCAATCCCTGAGTACGCGATTGTAATACCTGGCTCTCGTCCTGCGTCAAATGAATGGGCGCGCGAGCAAGGCTTAAGCATGTCGTGTGCATTAATTGTTAAATACCGCGACGAGAAAAGCGATGCATCATTATTACTTGAAGAGGTTTTACGATAATGAGCTTTTTGAGCACGCCTATCAAAACCGCTGTAAATAAAATTACACAACAACTTGATACACCTTTTTTTGTTTACGACTTAGATCAACTAAATACGCATCTTGCACGTTTAGTTGCGCAAACCGATGTAAAACTGTGGTACGCGGTAAAAGCAAATCCACTGTCTAAAATTATTCAAAGCTTAGACAACGCTGGCTTTAATTTTGACGTAGCAAGTAAAGGTGAGCTTGAGCAAGTGCTAGCACAAGGTATTAGCTCACAGCGCGTGCTCAACACAGGGCCTGCAAAAAGCCCTAAACAAATTAAACACTTTATTGAGCGCGGAGTACGTATATTCGTAGCTGAAAGCCTCAATCAAGTTCGTTGGTTAAATCAACAAGCGCAACTGCAAAATACGCAACTTCAAGTATTACTGCGTGTGCAATTGCGTTGGCCTGAAGGTGAAAAAAACCCTCTGGGCGGCGATAGCCTTACGCCATTTGGTCTTGGCTGTAATGAATGGCAAGCACTTAATGTAGCTGACTACCCTGCGCTTAAATTTGACGGCTTACATATTTTTCAATGGGGTAATATGCTTAGCACACAAAAGCTAAGCGAGTTGTGGTCGCAAATGATTACACCACTTAGCCAACTTGCCAGCGATTTAAATATTAGCCTTAAAATTTTAGATTTAGGTGGCGGTTTAGGTATCCCCTACACACAAAGCGAAACAACGCTTGATTGGGATGACTTAATAGTTGCGCTCGCTAAAATTAAAAATGATGCGGGTGTAGAAGAGTTATGGATGGAACTTGGTCGCTACGCCGTTGGCGAATGCGGTCACTACGCAAATCCAGTAGTAGAGCGCAAACAAAACTATAATCAACAGCAAGTCATTTTAAGTGGCGGTATAAATCACTTATTACGCCCTGCTGTTACCAGCCAAGACTTTCCTGCTGCGTTACTGCGTGAATCCAGTGCTAAAACTCAAGCGGTCACTTTATATGGCCCGCTTTGTACAGCGCTTGATTGCTTGGGTGAACATACCCTGCCAAGCGATTTAAATGAGCACGACTGGCTAGTGTTTAGCCAATGCGGTGCTTACGGCTTTACCGAAAGTATGCCGTATTTTTTATGCCATGAGCTCGCCGGCGAGTACACCTTGCAAAACGGTGAACTTACCTGTGTTCGCCAAGCCGAAAATGCTAGCCACTATTTAAGGTAATAAGCATGAGTAATACAACACACATCAGCCAAGAGAACATTGTAGTAGGGGAAGTTGCAAACGGCTTACCCCTTACAATTCCTGTTTATCGCTTAAAAGGTGATAGTACAGGACCCAGTGTTTACATTCAGGCCAATATGCATGGCGCCGAAGTACAAGGCAACGCTGTTATTTTTCAGCTGCTTGAGCAATTAAAACACCTTAATCTTCATGGCGATATTACCCTTGTGCCTTATGCAAATCCGATTGGCTGTAATCAAAAATCTGGCGAGTTTACCCTTGGCAGGTTCGATCCGATTACGGGTACTAATTGGAATCGCATGTACCACTACAATAAAAATTTAGTGGCGCAATTTGCACAAAAGCATACTCAGTATGACGACGCTACATTAAAAAGTAACTTCAAGCAGGCGCTTATTGACGAAGTAGACAGCAAACTGAACGGTCCGGCTTATTTACTTAATACGGGTAAACGCATTGCGCTTAACCTACAAAAGCTCGCTCATCAGGCTGATATAGTACTCGATTTACACACAGGCCCTATTTCAAGCAAGCATTTGTACTGCCCAACCTATGCAACCGACAGCGCGCGTTACTTTAATATTGAACATGTACTGCTTATCCCTAGTGATTTTGACGGCGCCATGGACGAAGCTAACTTTTGCCCATGGTGGCATTTAAGTGATGCACTTAGCGGACAAGGTCGCGAATTATCAATACCTGTAGAAGCATTTACTGTAGAGCTAGGCAGCCAAGAAAAAATAGACTTAAAAGAAGCACTAAACGATGCAAACAGCATTTTAAGTTACTTAAATCACAAAGGCGTACTGCAAAACGCACCGCATACGCCTGCTAATATCACTCGCTATGCATGTAATTTAGATGACTACTTTGCTTATTACGCCCCTATTGGCGGCATGGTTGAATACTTAGCCCCACTTGGCGGGCACATTAAAGCCGGCGAGCCTATTGCCAATATTTTACGCATGGAGCGCTACTTAAGCGAGCAACCACTGCAAACACTTACTCTTAATTGCGATGCAATTGCTATTTTGCACTTCGCATCGGCAAGTGTTAACCAAGGCACCGAGCTTTATAAGTTTTTTACTAACATATTTGAGCTTTAGCTCACCCTTCTCATTGCGTGAGAGCACATTAACTAAAATAGTTAATGTGCATTAGAAAAGCGGCTCAGGCCGCTTTTTTTTCTGATCTATATTTACTTTTTTACGTATATAACTCGCTGTTAATACAAATTCAGTAAAAGTTCACCGTTACATATGTAAAAAGACGTTATAATTAAATTAACGCATACAACAACCCGAACCCACAAGGAATTACAATGAGCTGGCGCTACTGGATCACACTTTCTGCCTTAATAAGTACAGCTACCTTCGCACAAGAAGAAGTTGCTACAAATGAGCAAGACAACGACATCGAACTTGTAAAGCAGTGCATTTTAAATGAAGTCATTGGCGGAGACGGTAAACAGACATTAGACGATCTTCGTAAAAAGTGTTCAGCTCTTGAAGAAAACAAACAACTTACCGCGCTTGATAAACGCCAAGCACGTGAACAAGTAGGTAAAAAAATAGAAATGTAATTACGCCACATAAGCGTAACTATATCCTACCTCTTTCGTACGTATCACACCCAAACGATCGGCCTTTTGATGGCTTTGATGCACTAACAGATGATAACGACGGTGAACCGCTCGACAACTTAGAAGCAAAATACCAGCTATCGATAAAAGTACCTCTTTACGATAATTTTTCGGATAAAGACCAAGCCATATTTTTTGGCTTTACACTGCAGTCATATTGGCAAATTTATAACTCAGAAATTTCTTCTCCATTTCGTGAGACCAACTACGAACCAGAGATATTTTGGATAAACTACCTCGACCCAGAAAACGTATTATGGGGCGACGAAATGGCAATTGCATTAGGTATTTCGCATCAATCAAATGGTCGAAGCCAACCAAACTCGCGTTCGTGGAATCGTATTTATGCAGACTTTATTTGGGAAAACAGAGGCTTTGTTTTTAGCTTTAAACCTTGGTACCGCATAGCCGAAGACGAAAAAGAAGATATTTTAGAAGCTAATGGCGACGACAACCCAGATATATACAAATACATGGGTTACTTTGAATTTAGCGGCGCGTATCGTTTTCATGACCATGAATTTAGCTTTATGACGCGTAACAACTTAAATTCAGATAATCGTGGTGCAATTCAACTCGACTGGTCATTTCCGTTATGGGGTCGCGTTCGTGGTTATGCACAATACTTTAACGGTTATGGCGAAAGCTTAATTGACTATAATGCCGATATAGAACGTATTGGTGTAGGTATATTATTAACTGACTTGTTATAAAACGAGCTCAC
>NZ_BADT01000062.1 GCF_000239855.1 Pseudoalteromonas sp. BSi20652
AAAGGGATGAAAACACTGTTTTCATCCCTTTTTATTTTTAATAAGGTAACTTATTAAAAATTGAATTCGTACTTAGCAAATGCAGAAGTATCGTTTTCAGCATCGTCATTCTGAGTGGCAAATGCGCCTAATGTTAAACGACCACCCATGGCAATTTTTCTATAGCGTAACTCAAATTGCTTAGAGTTATAACCTGTTTTAGTAATAGTATTACCTAAATCAGGGTTGTTTCCATAGCGGTCAGTATTGTCACTGTTATAGTCAACACTTCGAAATTTCACTTGCCAATCATCACCGTTTGAAAGTTGGCCTAAAACGGTCAGCACTAACGATTGTGTGTCGTTATCAAAGGTTGAGCCTATAGTACGGCCCTGATAACGGTAGCCTGATTTGTAGTCTATATGCTCGTAGTAACAGTTTTTACGAGTTAACAACTCAGTACATGTTACACCGGTGTCAATATACTCTGCATTAAGCAGAATATTTTGATTGTACAGGCGCTGGTTTGTTTGAATACCAAAAAGGTATGCTCTGTCAGAAGGCTTAAATTGTGAACTTGCGTCTTCACCTATTGTGCTCGCGTAAATAGCATAAGGTTGGTTAAAAAGCGTATCAGACCAGCGAATATCAATCCCCGCTAACTGGTTACCTATTTTAGACTCGAATTGACTGTCACAACTATCACTTCCATTTGTGCAAGTTGTTTGGCCAGTTATGACATCAATAAAGTCGCCTGCTGAGCCCGGTTGGCCGTCTCCTGCCCATTGTGCAGACCAGCTAAGTGCAATTTCTAATTGTTGAATAGGGCGAAAATTAACACGAGTACTCCAAAGTAAAGCATCAGGAATAGCACGCGTAGACTCAAGTTTAGCCATTTGTGCGGTAAAGCCCCATTGACCAATCCAGCTTAACCATGGTGCTTCAAAAGCAGTACTTTTTTCTCTGGTTACACTTAGTGCAGGTAAAGGTTTCGCATTGCCAGACATAATTAAGCTGTTATCAACACCAGGCCCCCAAAATTGTTCAACAGCACCGGCTCTAAAAATCCAATTACCTAAGCGGTAAGCTAAGTAACTATCGTCAAGTGAGGTATCGTTACAATCGGTTAAAGCTTGCTCATCAGTAACTATATCGTCAGTCGTTTTTCCATCAACTAAACATTTTTTACCGTCTTTTCTATAATTTACGGCTACTTTAGCTGCAAAGTTATCGCCTAAATAAGCGTAAGCTGCTGAAAGCTCTGTTTCTTGTGTATTTGTTGCACCAAAGCTTGTTGCTATGATTGGATCTGTGGCTGCAAAAGCTGATAATTGAAGACTATGCGAGCTGCTATTTTCTGATTTATATCGATGTTTAACGCGAAGTAAAGCATCTTGTAAGCTTGGAGATAATTGCTCCAGCGGCATGTTTTGCACATCACTTATAAAACTTTTCCACATAAGCGGATAGGTATTTACAGGAGCTAAAATAACACCGCCATCAGCTAATTGTTGAATATCAGCTCTTAGACCATAATCATCAGGTTTTACCCATGGCTCAGCATTAACTGATGCGCTCATAGCGCAAAAAAGAGTAGAAAGTAGAAAAATTCTGTTTCGCAAAGTTCAGATCCTTGTGATTAAGATTGCGGTTAAGTTTATCAACCTAAGCCTGTTATTGCAGTAAATAATCAAATTTATAGAGCTAATTTAATATATTAAAATGTAACCTAGCTATCGTAATAAGTATCTGATTGGTATACTGGAGTTCAAATAGGACATTGAGAATGCAATGAGCAGCAAACGACTTTTATTTATTCCCGTATCATCACCAGAAGGCATTGGTGAATATATGCGCTCGTTGTTGTTGGCTCAAAGTTTAAAGGCAGAACTTGCAGATTCTCTCGATATTCACTTCATATTAAATAAGCATACAACCTACGCAAAAGAGTGTCCTTTTGAAGCCACATTACTTGAACATTCAGCGACTAAAGAGCTTGATTCTGTTTGCGACTTTATAGAGCAATTTAAACCTGACGTCGTTGTTTTTGATTGTGCAGGACGTTCAGGGCATATGAAAGCGGCTAAAAAAGTAGGTGCCAAAGTCGTATTTATTTCTCAGCATGCAAAAAAGCGTGCAAAAGGTTTAAAACTTAATAGGGTTAATTTAATAGATACTCACTGGGTTGTGCAACCCGATTACTGTATTGAGCCACTGACATGGGCTGAAAGTGCGAAGTTAGACATGTTTCCCTTGGCACATCCTCGCAATGTAGGTCCTTTTGTTGCATTTGCCTCTTGTCAGCAAAAACATGATGTTTTAAATCGCTACAATTTAGTACCTGATGGTTATTTTATTGTTAATGCAGGCTCAGGCGGGCATATATTAAATAATCTTAATTGTGCTGATGTTTACTTTAAAGCCGCGCTTAAAATTACTAAGCACACTGGTTTAAAAGCAGTTGTTGTGTTTGGTCCAAATTATAACAAAGCCATTCCGAAAAGTGATGAGGTTACTTGTTTAGCAAGCCTGCAAGGAACCGACTTTTTGGCATTAATGAGCCAAGCTAAAGTCGCATTACTCAGCGGTGGAGATACTTTACTGCAAGCAATTGCAGTTCAAACCCCCGTTGTGGCATGTGCTATCTCAAAAGATCAAAATACACGTTTGGATCATTGTGTTAATACAGGTGTTGTAATAAAAGCAAATCTTGATATTGATGAAATCACTACTAAAATAGCTCAGGTTATTAACGATCCTTTCTATAATGAATTCGTTGCTAAATATAGTCAACTCGATAATACACATAGCTTCGATGTGATCACTAATGGCATAAAAAATATGCTTATAGGGGATCGCTAATGAATATAGTGATTGTAATTGATTCACTAGTGGGTGGTGGTGCTGAAAAAGTAATGCTTACTTTGGCTGAAAAAATGGCGAAACTACAGCACCGTGTCACTATATTATCTCTTGCAAGCAACGCTGAGTATGATATTCCTGATATAGTTAAAGTGGATAGCCTTTTTCCTGATAGGGCATCTAAAGTAGATAGGTTCTGGCAGCGAAAAAACAGTATTTTGAGATTAGAAGCGTGGTTTGAAAAAAACAAAGCGAGCTGGGCAATATTGATTTAGTGCTTTCTAATCTTGATAGAAGTAATAACTTGCTCGCGCGTAGTAATATCAAAAATGTTCATTTTGTTATTCACAACTCAGTTAATGCAGAACTTGCACGTACAAAAAAAGTTAGGTCCATTTTCATATTTATACCTTAAAAAAAGTAAGCAAAATTTAAATGGTAAATCACTTATTTGCGTATCAAAGGGTGTTGAAAAAGAAATAACACAAGGGGATTTAATTAACCCAAGTGCAATTGCGACTATTTATAACCCGTTCGATTTTGAAAAAATAAGACAGCAAGCAAATGAGCAAAATAACAATATCCCAAATGAGCCTTACTTAATACATGTAGGAAGACTCGCCAAACAAAAACGCCACGATATATTATTTGCAGCATTTGCAAAGCTTGATAAAAAATACAAGTTAGTCCTTTTATGTAATAAACAGGCTAAAGCGCTAAAGCTTGCACAGCAATACGGCATAGAAAAACAGTTAGTAGTGCCAGGATTTCAACAAAACCCATACAACTGGATTAAGCATGCCAAAGCTTTAATGTTGAGCTCTGATTTTGAAGGACTTCCAACGGTATTAATTGAGGCTTTAGCGGTGGGTACTCCGGTGGTTAGCACTAATTGTACATTTGGACCAAGCGAGATATTAACAGGCGAGCTAAGTAAATATTTAGTACCCGTTCAGCAAAGTGAGGCATTAGCCAATGCTGTTAAGCAGGTAATGGCAGATAAGACAAATGTAGAAAACGCTGAAATTCTAAAACAAGTACAGGCAGAGCAGGTCGCTCTGCAGTATTTAGCATTGGCTAACTAAGTCAACTTATATTAGGTTAACTTATATTGGCGAGTGCTTTGAGGTAGTTGCTATGCAGAGTTTGCCAGTCAGTCGCTTGCCAATTAAATGACTCGTTTCGACCTTGTTCTTTTAAAAATGAGCGTTCAAGACGTGCCATATTACTTTGTTGCCACTGCGCATTAGGTGTTTTTATTTCACCTCTATCAAAGTCGATAATATACACATCACCAGTATCATCAAACAAAATGTTATTAATGTTTAAATCGGCGTGATACACACCTTTTGAATGAAACAGCGCTATTGTTTTAGCAATGCCCTCTAACTCATCTTCGGTCAATGGGCGTTCAATTAATATGTCGAGTACACTTTTAGCGCCTTTAACAGCCTCGGTAATAATATCACCACGGTAAATTAATCCGCTGCGGGTTACTTTAGCTGCAATAGGGGTTGGTACGTTTAAACCAAGCTCTATAAGTTTACTCATTAGGCTAAACTCTTTATACACACGGGTTTGTTCAAGCCCTGGGTATAAATATTGATCGCTTAGCAATTTACCTACTAAGCCACCGCGCCAATAATGCCTAAGTACGGCTGTTAATTCGTCTTGCTTAAAAAACCACGCAGTTGCTCGACCTTTTTTAGCGCCCACAATTTTATTTTGTTGTTGCCAATAATTTGCATCAAACCAATCGAGGGTAATTTGGCTCGTGTATTTAGGGTGGCTTAATACAGTGTGGTTGCCTTGCACGTGTTGTTTAAACATAGCTCTGTGTAATTGCTAAATAATGTGCCTATATTAGCGCGTTTTAAAGCGCAGGATAAGTGCTTGCAATAGCGTGATTATAATTTAAGATCGGCTTTTGTATTTAATACCTAAGGGAATGTGTGACTCAAGCTCCTAACTATTCATCTATTTGTATATTAAGACTCTCAGCCATTGGTGACGTATGTCATGGTGTGAGTGCTGTACAAGCCATTCAAAAAGCACACCCTAATGCAAAAATTACGTGGGTTATTGGCAAAATAGAAGCCATGTTACTTGCTGACTTGCCGGGCGTTGAGCTGGTGGTATTTGATAAAAAACAGGGTAAAGCAGCCCTTAAAAGCTTAAAGCTACGCTTCAAAAACCAAAAATTTGATGTGCTACTTAATATGCAAGTTGCACTAAGAGCTGGATTTGTAGCGCGCTGTATTCCTGCAAAAGTAAAAATAGGGTTTGATTGGGCACGTTCAAAAGAATTGCACAGCTTGTTTATTAATAAACGAATAGAGCCACAAGCTCAGGCGCATGTGCTTGAAGGCTTTAAAGGTTTTGCAAAAGCCATTGGTGTTGCTGATTATAAACCGAGTTGGAATATGCCATATACCGAGCAAGACCAAGCAGTTGCAGATGAGTTACTAACACCAGAATACCTAACTAATAAACTATTAGTAATATCGCCCGCAGCTAGTAAAGCACAGCGTAATTGGCTCGCTGAACGTTATGCCGCATTGGCTGATTATGCAAATGGGCAAGGCTTTAAAGTGGTATTGACAGGTGGTCCAACAGAGCTTGAAATTAACCTAGCAAATAGCATTGTTGAGCACAGCAACACGCCGATTTTAAACTTGGTGGGTAAAACGAAACTCAAAGAATTGTTGTGCGTGTTAAAGCGTGGCAGCTTAGTGCTTGCGCCCGATACAGGTCCTGCGCATATGGCGGTGACAGTTGGTACGCCCGTTATCGGTTTGTACGCACACTCAAATCCTGCTCGAACAGGTCCTTACTTATATCAAGACTACGTGGTTGAGGTTTATCATCAAAATTTGCTTAAGCAAACCGGTAAAACGGCTGAGCAAGTCTCGTGGGGTACGCGCGTAAAAGGCGATGATTTAATGAGCCAAATTACAGTTGGTGATGTAAAAGCGATGTTTGACCATGTTGTACAAAAAGAGTCTTTGTAATGAATGTACAACAAAAAAATAAAGCGCTTTTTTTAGATCGAGATGGCGTGGTAAACGTTGATCATGGTTATGTGTATCAAAGCGAAAAATTTGAATTTATTGATGGTGTTTTTAGCACTTGTAAAGCATTTTATGATGCGGGCTATAAAATCATAATCGTTACTAATCAATCTGGAATTGGTCGAGGCTATTACAGCGAAGCTGATTTTTTAGCACTAACTGATTGGATGAAAGCCCAATTTAGTGCCCACAGCATTGAAGTTACCGATGTGTATTTTTGTCCGCATCACCCTAAAAAAGCGCACCTTGAATATTTGAAAGAGTGCAGTTGCAGAAAGCCTGCGCCAGGTATGCTATTACAAGGTATACAAGAGCATAACATCGACCCTGCTTGCAGTATTATGGTGGGTGATAAACTCAGTGATATGCAGGCTGCGAAAAAAGCGGGCATCACTAAACGCGTTTTAGTGCGTTCAGGGCAAAGCTTTGACGAAAGCGCTAAGCAAGAAGCTGATTTAATTATCGATTCTATAAACAGTTTACCTGCACTTTTAAATACATAAATAAACTAAACAGATTAGCCTGTAAACTGGCAGGAATTCCTTCCAGTTTAGGCCGTTTGCGACGAACTGCAAACCGTGCATTTTCCCCATTAAACTTTTACAATACCCCCCATAATAAACAGTCGCTTAAATGTGGTTGTTTACCCGTTCAAATATATGGAGAACCTAGATGAGAGCATCTGCTTTTTTTAGCCAGCTACAACAGCAAATTGAAGACGTAAAAACCGAAGGTTTGTATAAAAGCGAACGTATTATTAAGTCCCAGCAGCAAGCCCAAATCGAAGTTGCGTCAGGTAAAGTAATCAACTTTTGTGCTAATAACTACTTAGGTTTAGCTAATAGCCCAGAGCTAATTGAAGCTGCGCAAAACGGTTTAAATAATCATGGTTTTGGTGTTGCGTCTGTTCGTTTTATTTGTGGTACGCAAGATATCCATAAAACACTAGAGAAAAAATCAGTGAGTTTTTAGAAACAGAGGATACTATTTTATATTCTTCATGTTTTGATGCAAACACAGGCTTGTTTGAAACCATTTTAGGCGCAGAAGACGCTATTATTTCTGATTCATTAAATCATGCATCAATTATCGACGGTGTACGTTTGTGTAAAGCCAAGCGTTTTCGTTATGCAAATAACGATATGGCTGATCTTGAGAAGCAACTTATTGCAGCAGATGAAGCAGGCGCTAAAACTAAACTAATTGCTACCGATGGCGTATTTTCTATGGACGGCGTTATTTGTAATTTAGAAGCAGTGTGCGACTTAGCCGATAAATATGATGCACTTGTAATGGTTGATGACTCTCACGCAGTGGGCTTTGTTGGCGAAAACGGTAAAGGTACACCTGAGTACTGTAATGTATTAGACCGTGTAGATATTATCACCGGTACATTAGGTAAAGCGCTGGGTGGCGCATCAGGTGGTTATACATCGGGTAAAAAAGAAATTGTTGAGTGGTTACGTCAGCGTTCACGCCCATATTTGTTCTCAAACTCATTAGCTCCTTCAATTGTTACTGCATCAATTAAAGTACTCGAAATGCTTGAAAATGGCGGCGAGCTTCGCGCTAAACTTTGGTCAAATGCTAAATATTTCCGAGGGCAAATGGAAGCTGCTGGTTTTACGTGTGCAGGTAAAGATCATGCAATCATCCCAGTAATGCTGGGAGATGCAAAAGTAGCCTCGTTAATGGCTGATAAGCTACTTGCTGAAGGTATTTACGTAACCGGATTTTCATTCCCAGTAGTACCAAAAGGGCAAGCCCGTATTCGTACACAAATTTCAGCGGCGCATAGCATTGAGCAACTCGATATTGCTATTGATGCATTTACCCGTATTGGTAAAGAAATGGGCGTTATTTAATTTTATTTGAAGCCGAAGCCTCGCTTCGGTTTTTAGTTGAGTGTGAATTATGAAAGCATTATCTAAATTAAAAGCAGAACCGGGCATTTGGATGACAGATGCACCAAAGCCAGAAGTGGGTCATAACGACTTACTGATTAAAATTCGCAAAACAGCTATTTGTGGTACCGACGTACATATTTACAAGTGGGACGAATGGGCAAGTAAAACCATTCCAACTCCTATGGTTGTTGGTCACGAATATGTTGGTGAAGTTGTTGATATGGGACAGGAAGTTCGTGGTTTTCAGGTTGGCGACCGCGTATCGGGTGAAGGCCATATTACGTGTGGCCACTGTCGAAATTGTCGTGCTGGGCGTGTACATTTATGCCGTAATACAACGGGTGTAGGTGTAAACCGTGAAGGTGCATTTGCAGAGTATTTAGTTATTCCTGCATTTAATGCATTTAAAATTCCAGATAACATTTCTGACGAACTGGCTTCTATTTTTGACCCATTTGGCAATGCAGTTCATACCGCATTGTCGTTCGACTTAGTTGGCGAAGATGTGCTTATTACTGGTGCCGGCCCAATTGGTATTATGGCAGCAGCTGTAGCAAAACACGTTGGTGCTCGCCACGTCGTTATTACCGACGTAAACGAATACCGCCTAGATTTAGCACGAAAAATGGGCGCATCACGTGCTGTAAACGTGGCAAGCGAAAAACTTGAAGACGTAATGAAAGAGCTAGGTATGACAGAGGGCTTTGATATTGGTCTTGAGATGTCAGGTGTGCCAAGCGCGTTTAATTCAATGCTTAATAACATGAACCACGGCGGTAAAATTGCCATGCTAGGTATTCCACCCTCTGATATGGCGGTTGATTGGAACCAAGTTATTTTAAAGGTTTAGTGATTAAAGGTATTTACGGTCGCGAAATGTTCGAAACGTGGTACAAAATGGCAAGTTTGATTCAATCTGGCCTTGATTTAAATCCAATCATTACACATCAGTATTCTGTGGATGACTTCCAAGCTGGCTTTGATATGATGATTTCAGGTCAGTCAGGTAAAGTAATTTTAAACTGGGATTAGTTCCTAACTAAATTACAAGAAGGGCGGCTCTAGGGCCTGTTGACCTTTCAGGATTAAAATTTGTTCAATCTAGGGGCTATTTAATCGCGGCGCGAGGTTTGTGACCTAGTGGGCTAAGTAAAAGCCGAGCAACAAAGAGTAAATTGCCCCTAGGCAGAACCCTTCGGGCAGCGTATGTTTGGCATTTGTGCTACGTTATCGCCTATTTATGGGGAATAACCACACTACATAGGCTCTGCCTTGCCTAAATACCAAACATACTGCTGCAAATTTAACCTCGAAAGATAAACAGGCCCTAGCCGCCTTTTTTATACTATTAATTAAAGAGACTTTAATGGCATTTAAACATATTTCTATAGCGCAAACGTTAGAACTTCTAGATAAAGAAGACGTTGTAATTGCAGATATTCGCGATCCAAATTCGTATCAAGCTGGTCGTATTCCAGGTTCAGAAGCACTTTCCAACGGTAATATTGCACAATTTATGATGGAAAAAGAATTCGATCAGCTAATTATTATTGTGTGTTACCACGGTATGAGCTCTCAAGGCGCAGCTAGCTATTTAGTTGAGCAAGGTTTTGAAGACGTTTACAGTATGGATGGCGGCTTTACAGCTTGGGAAGCGTCTTACAGCGAGAAAGTAGAGCGATGATAGAGCTTGGCAGTTTAAATAACCCGCGCGCCGCACAGGGCTTTATAGATTATTTAAAAAGCCAAGGTTTAGATGCAAAGATACACTCGGCAGATGGCAGTAATGCCGTTATTAGCGTAACTGAGGAGGACTTTCATCAAGTTCAGCCGTTATGGGCTGAATTTACACAAAACCCTAATCATGAAAAATACCAGCAAGCATCTTGGGATGTAGGCAGCACGCAATCGCCGCTTAAATATCAAGGACAATCACTTAATCTAATAGCCCGTTTTAAAGCGCTCAGCTGGCTTAACCAAACTGTTAGCATATTAAGTATTGTTATTTATATTGCTTTTTTATTGGGTGGATTTGATGAGATTTATACAGCTCTGCAATTTAATCCAACACAACCACTTAGCTGGCTAACTCCCGCACTTGTTCACTTTAGCACGATGCATATTGTGTTTAATTTAATTTGGTGGATGTCGCTTGGTGACAATATCGAAAAGCAATGCGGAAAATTAAGCTTAATAGGCTTGTTTTTAGTGACTGCACTTATAAGTAATTGGGCACAATACTTAATGGTTGGTCCCAACTTTGGCGGTTTGAGTGGCGTAGTATATGGGTTACTTGGTTTTTGTTGGATTCATAGCTTTTTAAATCCGAACAAACCTGCGCTGGTTAGTACGGCTATTGTTGGTTTTATGTTGATTTGGTTAGTGCTTGGTTTTGCAGATGTATTGTTTGTAGGTATGGCTAATTGGGCGCACTTAGGTGGGTTAGTTAGCGGTATAGCTTTCGCCTACACCGCCAAAATATTTAATGCAAAAAATTAACGTTTAAACCATTAATGATATAAGTATTTAGTGAATAAGACTTCACGGATGATCTCTTGTCCTGTTTCTTCTTTTAACAGGCTCTTTAGTTTTTCTATGCACTTTGCGCGTATTTCTTCTCGACCCGTAAGAGATTTTATTTTTTCTTCAGGTTCTTTAGATAAAATTTCTACTAAAGCGTCACGTAATAATGGTGTGTGGTGTTCTACTACAGCAATGTCTGAAGTATTATTAAGCATTAGATCTATGGTTACGCGCACATAGCCCATTTTCTTACTTGATGCGCCAATGTAGTTAGTAATTATATCTGGCTCAAAACCGAAATAACCAACGGTTGATTCAGCTCGTGCTGTAAAGCTTATAACGCTTACAAAGACTGTAAAAAAACCTGCGTATACTATTTTTTTCATATTTAAAGCGTTTCCAAAAACCTGTTGCAAATAGTTTATACTTAATAGTAGGCAATAAACAGCGCCACGCAATTATTTATGGTTATAAAACATCACTTTTTCAAATGCTTTGGCAATGTTATTATTACACTGATTTTTATTGAATTGAGCTGTTGTGACTACTTTCCCTATTTCTTTATCCGCCAATTGGCAGTGCACATCAAAAGTCGGTGGCCTATCTTCTTCAGAACGAGAGTGGCTTTTTGAGCCTCATTCATTAACGGCTAAATTAAAAAGCAGGGCGCAAATATTTAGTGTAAAAGTGCTTAGTGAGCAGGTTTTTAATTTGACCGTTGAGCAAAAAGTTCTGCTTAATTGCAAAGCTTCATCGGCATTAAATCGAGAGGTGCTTTTATTGTGTGATAACATTCCTATGGTATATGCGCAAAGCTGGCTGCCGGATAACCAGCGATCTAATCAATTAAAAAACCCTCTACATAATATGGGTGAGCGCCCATTAGGTGATGTTATTTTTCAAAACTCCGATCTTGTGCGAAAAGGGATAGAGGTGGCTCGTTTTGATACACAACACTCAATACAGCAATTAGCAGAACAACTAAACCTACCAGCACAAAAGTTATTGGGTCGACGTAGCGTATTCTCACTCAAAGATTATAATTTTTTAGTCTGTGAAGTGTTTTTACCTGGAGCATATCTTTACTCATGAAATTAGCCTCTTTGACAGTAAAACATATTCCTTACTATATACAGCTAATGCGCGTAGATAAGCCTATTGGTACCTTATTGTTACTTTGGCCTACGTACTGGGCTTTGTGGCTTGCTAATAGCGCAATGCCGAGCCTGATAAATTTTATTGTTTTTACGCTCGGGGTTATTGTTATGCGAAGTGCTGGGTGCGTAATTAATGATTTTGCGGATAGAAAAATAGACGGCTCAGTTAAGCGTACGGCTCAACGGCCACTTGCGTCAGGATTAATAAGTGGCGCTGAGGCAATCAGTTTATTCGTATTATTAATCGTTATTGCGTTTTTATTAGTGTTAATACTTGGTATTAATACTATTTTACTTTCGTTTGGTGCATTAGCATTAGCCTTTTGTTACCCATTTATGAAGCGATATACACAACTACCCCAAGTTGTACTTGGCGCTGCGTTTGGTTGGGCTATTCCAATGGCTTATATGGCATCAATAAATGCAGTGCCTTCACAGGCATGGCTGTTATTTATTGCTAACATTTGTTGGACAGTTGCTTATGACACTATGTATGCCATGGTTGATAGAGATGATGATTTAAAAATAGGGGTTAAATCTACCGCTATTTTATTTGGTCAATACGACCGTCATATCATTTTTTTACTGAATGCTATTTTCATAACTATAATGGCTTTTATTGGTTTTGTTAATGAGTTATCGATTATATTTGGGATTGGTTTAGGGGTTGCAGCAGGTTTACTAATTTATCAGCAAGGGTTGATTCATCAACGTAAGCGAGATGACTGTTTTAAAGCATTTTTGAATAATCATTATGTTGGCTTAGCTATTTTTATTGGTTTATTGTTTTCATATCCAATCACATTTTAATCAGTTGTGTTTACCTTGGTGGGTCAATGATACCGCTTATAGATGCATTTTTTCTAAACCACCCCGCGATTGAATAGCGTTTATCTATAGCGGGTAAGACTTCGTGAACAAAGCGTTCGCTTTCAAATAATATTAAGGTGCCAGCTGTAGGTTTAATAGTTATTTCTATTTCTTTACTTTTAGGTTTGTAAATAACAAGCTCACCACCTTCATTTGGCGTGTTTAAATAAAAAACACTCGTAATAACCCTGTTGGATCGACCTTTAAAAGCATCTACATGCTTTTTATAAAAATCGCCATGCGTATATTTTGCATAGTGACATTCATAATCAAATAGCCCCATAAAAAAAGTACGATTGAGTGTTGTTTTAATATTTTCCATAATTGCTTGATACGTAAGTTGTGCTTGAGAAGTACCATCAAACCAATAAGTTTTATCTTTACGGATAGTATCGTCAATTTGAAGGTTGCTTTGGCGACCAATACCAGCGAGTGTAAAGTGTGGGTTTATACGATAACAGTCGGCCATTAAATCAGCAATAAGTTGCTCATCAATAGCGCTGTGAATAATGCAGTAGCCCTGTTGTTCTATTTCAGATAGGTAATTTTCGTAGGCTGGTAGGTTTAGCATGCATATCAGTTATTTTTTAAGGTGCGACAGTGTAGCCGAAAATATTTCAAAAGCTATCACTTTTTGTCGCACACATTTTAAAATAATGTTGTTTAATTAATTGCAGTTGCAGCTTTTTTTATAAGCGACAATAAATGTTCTACATGCTCGCTAACGGCTGTTTGTTGGCTAGTTTGTATTATTAGTTGTTCATGGCTTAAATCTTTATTCGTCTTTAATTGAACTAGCTCAAAATGTTCAGCCACAGTATTTGCATGCTCTATACTTGCAATAGCAAAATGATTTGATTTAACAAGGCCCGCCATAACTTGCTCAATATTACCGACTTTTATGCTTGATGATTTGTTTAAAGAGTCAATTGCCTCATTAAGCATAGTTTGCACTTGTTTCGACTGGGAAAAACAGCCAAACATAGGATAGCTATCTAAATCGTGTTTACTAATATCATTTTTATGGACAAGAGGATGGTCTTTAGAAACAAATAAAATTAGCTGATCGGGTAAATGTATATCACTACCAATGCTATTAATAGCTTGAGAGTATACGCTAATGTCTATTTCGCCTTGCTGAAGCTTTCGGGTAAGTTCGTGCTGTTCTTGTAATTGCATCTCTATTTTTACATGTGGGTATTGTGCTAAAAATTGCCCACAAGAAACGGGCACTATACTGCTAGCTTTGTTTGTATAGCCAATAATTAGTTTTTCGTTATTATTACCATTTATTGATTGAGAAATTCGTTTTTTGGTTTTTTCTAGTTCTGAAAGAGTGTTTTTAGCGTAATCAAGAAATAGCTCGCCTTCGGGGGTCAATTTTACAGAACGAGTAGAGCGTGTAACTAGCTCATATCCCATTTCATCTTCAAGTGTTTGAATGCTACGTGTAAGCGCTGAGGTACTAATTTTAGTTTGTTCTGCAGCTTGTCTAAAGTGGCGTAAAACACCAAGTGCTAAAAATTGTTCTAATTGTTCAAATCTCACTTTATAGTCCCTTTTTATAAGTAAGTCGGATGTAGCTAACATCGGTTATATTAATTTTATCTTTATGATTCTGTAAAATTTAATATTGAAATGTGTATGCAAATTTATGATAATTTTGCTCAGGATAGACCTCTTTTTACATTAATCAAAGAGGTAAAACGTTAAATCGTATTATCCCTTAGATTTAAAGCTAATGATTTTTTACTTAGTTAACCTTATCCGTAAATTAAATGCCAAAACACATAAAAAATGCTTAAATTAGATTTATCGTTCTAATTAATGAAAAAGTATGCCACAAAGTAGGTCATCGATTAAGCATAAATTAACATTGGTTGCCTAATTATTGATTAATCGGTTTTGTTTTTTACAAAGTTACGGTTAATGCGATTACTTAATGGCTTGTTTTCTATGCTTTGTAATTCTATTTCAATTGCATCACATGAAATATGAATCTCAAATAAAGACGTTAATAACGATAAACTTAAGCACGCTAAGCTAATACCAAATAAAATGATCCCAGCAGTATTAAATTCAATAAATAAAGCAAACATTGATAGTGTACAAAGTAAAAAAGATGCCACACCATAGACCTGCATTGTTCTTATTAGGTTTATTCGTTTTCTTAAATTAGTAATTTGAGCCACTACAACCGGTCTAATAGATTCACCTTCACGTGCGTTTAACTCCCTAATTAATTGCGCTAAAACTAAAAATCGGTTTGTATAGGCTAGTAATAACAACGATATGGCTGGAAACAGTAAGCCAGGGGTTGTGAGTGTCATGTTTATTCCTTAAAAATGCAGCATGTTAGTATGCTAGTAATTTAACGTAGGATATTGGTAACACAAAATAAATGAGGTGAATATTGCAAAATACTAATAATAAAGGTTCAACAGATAGCTCTTTTCAATGGGTTACAATCTATAAAGCCGAAAATACCCTTGAAGCTAATATTGTTAAAGGCTTAATACTAACAGCGGGAATAGACTGTAAAATTAAAGGAGAGATGCTCCAAGGCGCATTGGGAGAAATTCCGTTTGATCAAGCACAAGTTAGTGTGCAGGTTTATGCGATAAAAGAGCGCCATGCGCGCCAAATATTGGTAAACTATCAACAAGTAAAACAATCCGCTCCAGATTGGGTATGCCCTAACTGTAATGAGCATAATGGATCAACATTTGATTTTTGTTGGTCGTGTGAGACGTTAAAGAATGACTAAAGCAAATAATTTTCAGCGTATTAGAGAGCTTAACTATTTACAAAAAGCCGTTTTAGCGAGTGCTTTAATAGAGCGAATGCTGCCAAATTACGGTTTGTTTAGCGAGGCAACGGGATTTGGTGATGAAACCTTACTTCGTAATTCGCTTAATGTTTGTTGGGAAAAAATATTACTGCCTAAAAGTAAAATAGATCTCGAAAAACAAGTTGAAAAAATAGAGCCGAATGTTCCTGAACTTGCTGATTTTGATATGTTTGGTACTTACCCTGCTATTGATGCTGCAACGTCTTTACTTAGTTTAATGCACGGTTTAATGGCGCAAGATGAGCAAGAGTTCATTAGTGTCAGCAAAATATCTCAAGCAACTGTGGCTCGTTTTATTGAATATCAAATGACGGTTGAAGGTGAGGTTGCAGATAATACAGCCGTTAGAGAGCATCCATTAATGCAATACGAAATTGAAGTATTAGGTGAGCTAATTGATTTTGTAGAAAATATGGGGCGTATTACCTCTGATAGCGTAAAGGCACTTAAAAAGTTTGCTCTAGAAGATGGCCAAACAAATATTGGTCTTACGTTATAAAAACAGCGAAGTAAAATTTTAAAGGCAGGAGAAGTACAGTGCGAATTTTAGGCATTGAATCGTCATGTGATGAAACGGGTATTGCAATATACGATGACGAAAAAGGCTTGTTAGCTCATCAATTATATAGCCAAGTAAAAGTACACGCTGATTATGGCGGTGTAGTGCCGGAGCTTGCATCGCGCGATCATGTGCGTAAAACGCTACCACTTATAGACGCAGCATTTGCACAAGCAGGTTGTGGCCCTGAAGATTTAGATGGAATTGCTTATACCGCAGGCCCAGGTCTAGTTGGCGCATTACTGGTAGGCACTTCTATTGGTCGCTCATTGGCATACGGTTGGGATATTCCTGCTGTTGCTGTTCATCACATGGAAGGGCATTTACTTGCACCGATGCTTGAAGAGAATACCCCAGAGTTTCCGTTTATTGCATTGCTTGTATCGGGCGGTCATACCATGATGGTTAAAGTAGCGGGTATTGGTCAATACGAAGTGTTGGGTGAGTCTGTTGATGATGCTGCGGGCGAAGCATTTGATAAAACGGCTAAGTTACTTGGTCTTGATTACCCCGGTGGTCCGCGCTTAGCTAAAATGGCCGAACAAGGCGTTGCTAAACGCTTTATTTTTCCTCGTCCGATGACCGATAAACCTGGTCTCGATTTTAGTTTTAGTGGCTTAAAAACAGCGGCATCTATTACAATCCGTGAAAATGACAGTGATGAGCAAACTAAGGCTGATATAGCGCATGCATTTCAAACAGCGGTTATTGATACATTAGTTATTAAATGTAAGCGCGCGCTTAAACAAACAGGCATTAAGCGTTTAGTAATCGCCGGTGGCGTAAGTGCAAATACGCAACTGCGTCTTCAGCTTGAACGCGTAATGAAAGGTATGAAAGGCGAAGTTTTTTATCCGCGTACTGAGTTTTGTACCGACAACGGCGCTATGATTGCTTATGCGGGGATGCAGCGTTTAAAAGCAGGTCAGTTTGCAAGTCTTGATATGAAAACAAAGCCTCGCTGGCCTATAGATAGCCTTGAGCCGATTTAACGACTCTGCTATTAATTATTTTTGTTTTCATCAGTGGGTGCTTTTTTTGCGCCCACTTTTGGTTCTTCACCACTGAATAAGCGAATGATGTTAGTACGATGACGGAATATAATTAATAAAGTAATAAAAGTTACAGGCAATGTATAGAGTGGTTTTATCAGCCATGTATACAGCGGGGCTAGAGATACAGCAACAAGCGCTGCAAGTGATGAATAGCGTGTTATTGCTACTATAATTAGCCAAGTGCAAATAAGTAAGCCAGCTAACGATAAGCCGATTGGTAATAAAGAACCAAATGCAGTCGCGACCGCTTTACCCCCTTTAAAGCTAAAAAATACTGGGTACATGTGGCCTAAACACGCTGCTACGGCAACTAGACCCAATGCTAATGGCTCGAGCTTTAAAAAATAGGCTCCCCATACCGGAATGGTGCCTTTTAAAATATCAAAGATTAAAACCAAGCAAGCCGGAAATGCTCCGCCTAATCTATAAACATTTGTAGCTCCTGGGTTGTTAGAACCACTATTACGAGGGTCTGGGAGTTTGAACAACCGCGACACTAAAATAGCCGACGAAATCGACCCAAGTAAATAAGCTAAAACAAACATTATAGTGGCTAACACGCGCTTCCTTATTTTTTAATTGCTATACCAATTGATAGTGCTTTTAGGCTATTATTGGCAGCAAAATTTATCGTAAAAATTATTAACAGGCTATTTAATAGCTAGTTTAGTTATTTTGCTATTGTAGAAGTTATTTTTACATATTTAAACACTGGCTAAACCATATACAGTATTAATTTTATTGATGCTTAGTATAGTTGCTTAGTAGTTTGTTGTTATTTGGAGTATCAATGGATAAGGTTTTTATATCTCAATTGCACGTCGACACTATTATTGGAGTGTACGACTTTGAAAAAGAAAGTAAACAGAGCCTTTATTTTGATATTGAAATGCTCAGCAATATTAAGCCTGCAGCCGCAAATGACGATATTAATTTAGCACTGGACTACTCAAAGGTCAGTGAACGCGTTATTGAACACAGCACTGCAAAACCTGTTGAGTTGCTAGAAACTTTAGTTGAGCAGTTGGCTGAAATTATTTTAAGCGAGTTTAATACGCCACAAGTTACTATTAGAGTAAGTAAACCTGCGGCAGTAGCGCAAGCACAAACTGTGGGTGTTGAAATTACACGTGTTAAGGCAACTGACTAAATGGCTCAAATTTATATCAGCCTGGGGTCAAATATAAATAAGGCGCATTATATACAATGTGCATTAATTGCACTTAAGCAGCACTTTGAGCACATTGTGCACTCGTCTGTTTTTGAAAGTGAAGCAGTTGGGTTTGCTGGCAATAATTTTTATAATTCAGTAGTTGGCGCTACAACTGATATGTCGCTTGTTGATGTATGCGCTTTATTAAAACAAATAGAACGTGATAATGGGCGTACAGCAAACGATAAAAAATTTAGCCCGCGTACGCTCGATTTAGATTTACTATTTTATGATGACATAATTAGCGACTCCCCAGCGCAGTTACCACGTGATGAAATAACTAAAAATGCATTTGTATTACAACCTCTGAGTGAGGTTGCCCCAGATTTTTATCATCCTGTAGCCAAGCAAACGATTGCGCAGTTATGGAATGAATATAATAATCCTCAACAAAAACTATGGAAGGTGGAGTTTTCTAACCCATGAGTATCATCGAAATAATTATTTTAGCCCTTATACAGGGATTTACTGAGTTTTTACCAATATCGAGTTCTGCGCACTTAATTCTACCATCGCAAATTTTGGGCTGGGAGGATCAAGGGCTTGCGTTTGACGTAGCAGTACATGTTGGTACTTTAATTGCGGTTGTTATTTATTTTCGCAAAGAGGTCGTCGACATACTCAGTGCGTGGTTTAAATCCTTTGGTGCTCAGGGTACTACTGATGATAGTAAATTAGGCTGGTGGATAATTTTAGGCACTGTGCCTGCCGCTATTTTAGGCTTACTTTTAAAAGACTTTATTGAGTTGTACCTCAGAAGTGCTTGGGTAATTGCTACCACCACAATTGTGTTTGGTTTATTGCTTTGGTACGCGGATGCAAAAGGTAAGCAAATTAAAACTATTTATCAGCTCAATTGGAAAACAGCGCTTATTATTGGTTTTGCACAAGCGGTAGCTATGATACCGGGGACTTCTCGCTCAGGTATTACGATGACTGCTGGTTTAATGTTGGGTATGAATAAGCAAAGCGCAGCGCGTTTTTCGTTTTTACTGGCGATTCCGATTATTTCTATGATGGGGCTTTATTATATTGCAGAACTTGCACTAGGTGACCATGTAGTTGATTGGAATACATTGTTACTGGGTGTGGTGCTATCGTTCTTATCGGCTTATGCATGTATATTTATGTTTTTAAAAGTAATAGAGCGAATGGGTATGTTGCCATTTGTAATATACCGTTTATTACTCGGTGTAGGTTTGATTGTATTTTTATCGTTATAAAAAACTTAATTAGTAAAACCC
>NZ_BADT01000061.1 GCF_000239855.1 Pseudoalteromonas sp. BSi20652
TTTCCTTTGGTTCTTTCTTTGGTTCTAGGCCCCTTTGGTTCTAATGCGATAGCAAACTATGAGTAAACTATGAGCAATCTTTGCAATTAAACCCACAAAGTTTAAATGCACAAAAGATGATACATACCCTTAAAAAGCAATAAGTAGCTATAAATTTAGAATGTGGAATAGCGGGTGTTAAATATTTTGGATTAACACCCGCTAAACTAAGCACGGCTAAAGGCAAAGGTTTTTTGAAGTAGTTTATAAGTACTTTATTGTAAAGCGGTTCAAAAAAGCCAAAACACTGGCATAAAGTGAAATAAGTAAAAGCTTCAACATGCTATCGCCATGTTCAACCATTACATTTACTATTACCATACTCACGCCACACGATAAGCATAATAAAACACTCAGTACGTTTATATTTTTAAATACATTGCCAAGAACAAAGCTTGTCAGTGTAGCTGCTATACAGGCTATCGCATAGCTTGCAACATTTAGAAGTTGCCATTGTTGATGGGTCAGTAGCAATATAGATGCACTTACGAAGCACAGAACGCCAATTAACAATGAAAATTTAAGTGCACTGTTACTAAGGGCAACTTTAACTGCGTGACTCCCATTATAAATTGGTAAAGTGGTGAGTAATTCCCACGATTGTGAACGTTGTGCTTTTGCCCATTGGCATAACGTAACCGCAGCTAACAGCATTAATGTTAAAGCGAATAATACATGCTCTGCAATGTTATAAAAAAAGTTTATCACTATTGCTATGATAGAAAAGAGCACTAATAAAATAATGTATTGCGATAAACTAGAGCCAACAAAATAACTCAATGGGAATAGTTGTTTATTTATGACTGTGCCGTAATTTGATAAAAGTCCACTTGGTACGGGCGACCAACCTGACTGTAGTCCTTGGCGGTAATTTATAAGTGCATCGGCTTGCCATATATAGGGCATACCTAATTTGTTTTTACATAGTAAAATTAGACTTAAAACCAGCAAAGAGCATGGTATTAACCACAAAGGTAAGTGTTCAAAAAAGATGGGTATAATAATTGCGAATGTGAATGCCAAATAACAACATGTTGTAAATAAGTGGCTTGTAACGCGGCAAATAAACCAAATACTTAAGCCCAAGGTGTTTGCTAGTAACAGCATGTTGATGTTATTTAAGCTAGACGATAGGGCAATACTACACAGCAGAATTAGGTTTATTAAGGCAATAAAGACTTTACCTTGAAACATTACATGTTTGCAGTAATCAGCGACTAAGCATTGCCATTCAGTTGCTTGCATTCGGATACTTTGCCATGCAAGCGCACAATAAGTACACACAACAGCAAGTATCATCATCATAGTTGATAACGATTCCACACGAATGAAAATGATACATGCGGCTGCGGCTAAAATAGCCTGAATTAAGTAGCTGGCACAGCCCAAATCTTTAAACCAAAAATTGAGACTACCCTGATACCAAGGTCGTTTTACTGCATTCATCATCCATGCAGCTCCACAAATAGTTGCTCTAGTGATAAATGGTTGATGGCAAGTGCGCCCGGAATAGGCTCTCCTTGGTAGCCATAAATAATAGCTGAGTTTGCTTGTAAATTAAGCACGCGGTAGGCACTTAGATCGATGTTTTGCTCTGTAAAATTGACTCTTCTGATGGTATCGCGTACGACATCTAATTCGTCAATCAAGATAAGCTCGGCGTCTTTTATTAGGGCTATATGACTGGCTACACGTTCTATATCGGATGTGATATGTGAGGAAAATAAAATACCAGAGCCTGAGTCTAATGCTAAGTCGAACAAGTCGCCCATAAACTCGCGTCGTGCTATTGGATCCAAACTGGCTACTGGTTCATCTAAAATAAGTAATTTGGGATGATAAGCCATAGCCATGATCAGCGCTAAAGTTTGACGTTGGCCGATAGATAAGTCGTTAATTGCAGCATCAGTCGCCAGCTCAAACCGTTTGAGCCATTTAGCTTCTAATTGCAGATCCCATGTAGGGTAAAAGCTGCGATGTAGTGCCAAAGCATCAACGACCTTAAAGCCTTCATAACCAAATGTTTGTTGTGGCACATAACCTATTTGGGCTTTACTTTGTGTGCTGAGCTTATCACTGGGTTCACCAAAAACACTTATCTCACCTTGATCAGGTGCTATCAACCCAAGCGCACTGCGTAATAATGTCGTTTTACCTGCACCATTTTTACCCAATAAACCAATGACCATACCTGGCTCTAAAGCAAGCGAGACATTGTTTAATACACTGCGTTGGTCATAGCTTTTATAAATATTATTGTAGCTAAGAAGGGGCTGTTGCATATTTATAATTTCCATCGTTTTTTTATAAGCTCGACGAGCGCTTCTTGCGATACATCAAGCTGTTTTGTTTGTTGAACGAGTTGATCGATAGCCTTAAAAAGTAAGGTGTCTTGTTGATCAGGTTGTTGAGATGTTTTTTGTGCCACACGGGTAGCTTGGCCACGGCGACGCTCTAACCAGCCTTGATCGACCAATTGACCAATTGCACGTGATACCGTCATCGGGTTTACAGCAAAGTGATCTGCTATTTTACGCACTGATGGCAGCTCTTCACCGGTTAATAATTGCCCGCCCACAATCAAGCGCACAATTTGCTCATGCAATTGTTTATAGATTGGATCGCCATTATTAGGGTTGACATTAATAAATTCTAGCATTACTCTTTCTCTACTGTATTAATACATTAATACACCGATACACTAAGGCTAAGTTATCATATTGAGTGTAAAATGCAACAAGGGAAAGATTAATGAAAATCATGTTTAATTTACGTAAAAGCTTGATAAAGCTTACTATATTACCAATATTATTGGTCGGCTCAACAGCTGTATTAGCTGATAATAATAAAAAAAACCAACCATTACTCACACCTTGCTACATGGAAGGGCTTGCTGATAGGTTGATGTGTGGCAGTATTAGCCAGCCTTTATCGCAAAATCCGGCGGATGGTAATATTGATATCCACTTTGCTGTAATTCCAGCTATTAAACCAAGTTACCCTGACGAAGCCATTCTTGGTTTTGCCGGAGGTCCAGGGCAAGGCGCAATTGATCTCGCAGCTATCTTTAATAGAAACTTACAATTTGCCCGTGAAACACGCGATATAGTATTGATTGATCAGCGTGGCACGGGTTATTCAAATAAGTTGCAGTGTGACAGTGATGACTTGCAAACGCAGTTTGCATTTAATGAAGCCTTTGCTGATTTACCTGCTCTGGGCGCGCAAGACACACAAAAGTGTAAAGATAAGCTCAATATTGATTTAAGTCATTTCACTACACCCGTTGCCGCTAAAGATTTTGAAGCTGTACGAAAAGCGCTTGGCTACAAAGGGTTTCATCTATATGGGGTGTCCTATGGCACGCGAATAGCGCAAGAATATACGCGTCAATTTCCAAGTTCAGTGATCACCAGCACGCTTGATGGTGTTGTACCTATGCAACAAAGTTTAGCTGCCATTGGTGAGGCTATTGATAGCTCGCTTGCGGCCCTATTTAGTCGTTGTGAAGCCAACACGCAGTGTGCTCAGCAATACCCTGACTTGCAAACTGAGTTTACAGCTTTATTGGCTAAACTCGATGCTCAACCAGTCGAGGTGCAGGTTTTACACCCGCGTACACATGAGACAATTACACTCGCTGTTACAAAGGCTAAGTTATTCGGTGCAATACGTATGGCTTTGTACAGTCATTCACGTCGTGCGATTGTGCCACTGGTTATTACACAAACTGCAAAAGGTAATTATTCAGCACTTGCGGGTTTAATGGCAGGGGCTGATATGTCAGAAATGCTCGCCATGGGTATGCATAACGCTATCGTTTGCGGCGAAGACTGGCCACGATTAAATACACAAACCCGTCAGCAATATAATAAAACGTATGTGGGTAGCCTAATGATCGAAGGGCTCGATATTATGTGCCCAATATTAAATGTGACAGCGGTGGATAAATCATTTTATCAACCGTTGAACAGTTCAACACCTACGTTACTGTTATCGGGTGAACGCGACCCTGCAACACCGGCAAGTTGGGCTGAACTTGCTATGGTAAGCATGAGTGAAGCAACGCATTTGGTATCACCCACGGCAACTCATGGGATCGGCTCGCAAACGTGTGCGCCTAAAATAATCGCCCAATTTATTGATCAAAAAAATATGCAAGATATTGATACCGACTGTATCAAAGAAAAAAACGATAAACAGTTCTTTATGAATATCAATGGTGTTGCACCAATGCATACTCAGACCGCAACTTTAAACGCACAAGACAAGGAGTAAACCATGATTAAAGTAACTAACTTAAAAAGAAAATTGGTGATGTTAATGCGTTAAACGATCTTAGTTTTAGCGCACAAAATGGTAAAATAACGGGTTTACTTGGGCCCAATGGAGCGGGTAAAACAACATGTTTAAGAACCGTGTTTGGTTTGCTAAAAGCAGATAAAGGTACAGCTGAGATTGATGGTATTGATGTTGCAAAAAATCCAATGGCAGCTAAACAAAATTTGGGGTTGTTTCCTGATCCTTGTGGATTGTATGAGAGATTAACGCCCAGAGAATATATAACCTTTTTTGCGCAGTTGAGCGGCATGTCAGAGATTGCGGCAAAAGAAGCGACAGCAAAAGTGCTCGAAAAACTAAGCATGGATGATATTGCAGATCGTCGTTGCCAAGGTTTTTCACAGGGGCAGCGTATGAAAACAGCACTGGCTCAAGCGGTTGTGCATAACCCATCAAATATTATTTTAGATGAACCAACACGTGGTTTGGATGTTATGAGTACACGTATTTTAAGAGAGCTATTATTGCTACTTAAAGCGCAAGGGCACTGCGTACTGTTTTCATCGCATGTTATGCAAGAAGTGGCTGCATTGTGCGACCACGTGGTAATTATGGCCAATGGTAAAGTAGTAGCAGAAGGGTCTGTAGAGTCGTTATGTGAGCGAACAGGTAAAGACAGTTTAGAAGAAGCATTCATAGACTTGATAGGCAGTGACGAAGGAATTGCAGCATGATTAATTTATTAAAAGTGTTATATAAAAAAGAAGTCATGGATGCCAGTCGTGACAAACGTTCAGTAGTGGCAGGACTTTATTATGCAATTGGTGCCCCGCTTGGCATATGCATACTTTTTACATTGCTATTACAACAGCTTGCATCGCCTGATGCATTAAAAATAACGATTGAAAATAGTCTTTCAGCACCTAACTTAGTGGCTCATTTAAAAAATAATGATATCGCAATGGCTACGGATAATACGGATAGCAAATTAAAGCCAATTATATTGCAAATAAGTGATGATTATCAGAAGAATATGCGCGAAGGTCGCCCAGCGACTGTAACGCTCATTGCAGATAAATCAGATGATAAGCTACGTAAACATATTCAACGCGTGGAAAAAACGCTTGCTTTGTATAATTCTGAAGTGGCTAGCTTAAGATTAATCACACGGGGTGTCGACCCTCAACTAATGAGAGTGCTTGCGGTAGAGGTCAATGATCAAGCAACACCGGATTCTAAAGGTGGTATGTTCTTGGGGATTGCAACTCTATCAATGATTTTAACTGTATTTTATGCTGCAATGAACCTGGCAATAGATACCAGTGCCGGGGAACGTGAACGTAATTCTTTATCATTATTGTTAAGTCACCCATTAAGTAGCTTACACATTGTGTTAGCAAAATCGGCGGCGATAGCGACATTCTCTATGCTGGGATTAGCGATCATTCTAGTGGTGTCGAAGTTTTCTTACGGTATGGTGCCGTGGCAGCAGCTAGGGTTTAGCGTAACCATTACACCGTCATTTATGCTTTTTTGTGCGGTAGTTTGTTTGCCAATTGCATTTATGTCAGCCAGTTTACAGGTGTTTGTTTCGTTTACGGCAAAATCATTTAAAGAGGCGCAATCATACGTGACGATGGTGTTATTTATTCCGATGGCATTAAGCATGGTAACGACTTACGATATTGCGACAGATATTGTGCAATGGTTACCTATTGCTGCGCAGCAATTTGCACTCATGGAGTTTATTAAAGGCAATCCAATACCGGTGCCACAATTGGTGCTATCAACATTGATTACAATCATATTGTTTGGCGTATTTAGTTATTTAAGTAGCCGCATGCTTAAAAGCGAAAAAGTAGTATTTGGTTTGTAAGTTTAAACACCTTAAAAACATATTAAAAGCGGCCGTTGAGCCGCTTTTAATATGAAATGCGATTAAAGTGCAGTGATTGGCTTATCGCCATCGAATAACTCAAACATGCTATTTTCGTTAAAATCCAAAGAAAAAATCCAAAGGGGTCAAATCTTGACTCCATACATCAAAAAAATCTAAAGGGGTCAAATCTTGACTCCATACATCAAAATTATGGAACGCCGACTTGCCCCTCGATCATGCTTTTATTTAATCAAAGTTTGAGTAAATAACATAAAAAAGCATTGCCCTAGAGTAATGACTTTCTGTATCTTTTTAATAGTTCAAAGGCTATTCAGCCGTTAAATAAGTTTGGGGCTATTTAATAGTAATCTTCAGTTTTAAACTTACAACTATAAAAATCAATACTGAAAAGGAAGAACACTTGCATATCCAAATTGCAGAACACATTAAATTAGCTTCTTTAGTGGAAAGCGATGCTGCGGAAATTTTAAAGACTGTTAATTTAAGTCGGGCAAGTTTAGGTGAATTTTTGCCTTGGGTAGAAGGGGTAAATAATATTGAATCAGCTAAAAAGTACATACTCGACAGAGTTAAAAGCGGGCTAAATGGTTCGCGGTGGTTTAAAATTTATTATAAAGATAATCTGAGTGGCATTTTTGCAGTTAAGTCTATTTGTCTTGAGTTGAATGTAGCAGAACTTGGTTACTGGTTAAGTAGTGATGCACAAGGAAATGGTATTATTAGTCAAGTAATTACAAGAGCGCCAAGCATACTCAAAAATACAAGTGCTAAAGTAATTGAGTTTAGATGCTTAGAACAAAATGTAGCTAGTATTAAAATTGCTTTAAAATCAGGTGCAAGTTTAGTTGGTACTATTCCAAACTTTGTATCGGTTGATAATACACTACAACAACTTAATATATATCAAGTGGCTTTGAGAGAACCAAAGGGGTCGAGAGAACCAAAGGGGTCAAATCTTGACTTCATACATCCAAATTATTGACTGCTTAGTTATCCCTCGGTCAAGA
>NZ_BADT01000060.1 GCF_000239855.1 Pseudoalteromonas sp. BSi20652
TTTTTTTCATCTTCAGATAATATAATCCAATCAAAAATTTCTTCGTTGGTACGACCACAACCTGTGCAGTAACCGCTGCGCCTTTCGCATATTCCTAAGCAATCTGTTTTAAATTTAGATGGTTTTTTGTTTTGATTTAATTGGCGCATTGTTAAAGTCCTAACGGTGGTGCAATTTCAAAGCGAGAAGAAAACCCGTTGCCTTCTTGATTAGTTGAAAGTGTAATCACTGGGGTTTTAGTATCAAGTACAAAGGTGCTGTAAATTGAACTTGCTGTTTCTTTTTGGCTTTCAAACCAGCCTGTTTTGGTTAAGCATTGGCGCAATTGCTTAGCTAATTTTTGATGAGACTTTATTGTTTGCGTTTGTGTTTTAACAGGCGTTTGGCATTGGTAACTTACTTGCTCTGACTTATTTAAAGTAACCGTACAGGTTGCTCCAATAACATGAGTATTAGTGCGCCATTGATTAGTAAACTGGTTATTTACTTTATCTGTTTTGATTGAATTAAAACCAGATTCATAACTGCTTATAAGGTTATTTATGGTGCTGCATTCATTGGGTGTTACTGTGGTTTTTACAGACTGATTCGTTGTAGTAGTGGTTGCTGTAGTTGTAGTCTGATTAGTTTTGCTTGTACAGCCTGCTAAACTAAACGCGATAACTAAAATAAATGCGACAATAGAAGGAATAATATAGTTTTTCATAGTTCACAGTAACCGATTAATTTAGCCACGCACTATATCACACGTGATTTACTGTAAAAATAAAAAGGCCCATATAAATATGAGCCTCTTTGTTAGTCACAGCTAATGTTATTTATGGCGACCTTGCAAGCATTTAACTACATCTTCAAGGGCTAAGCCTTGGCGTTGTAGCAATACAGTCAGGTGGTAAATTAAATCAGCAGACTCATTTGTTAGCTCATCGTTATCGTGTTTCATAGCGGCAAGGGCAACTTCTACGCCTTCTTCACCTACTTTTTGACAACTACGGCTTAAGTCTTTTGCAAATAATGAGGCAGTATAGCTTTTTTCTGGGTCGTCGTTTTTACGCGCAACAATCACATCTTCTAACTGTGCTAAAAAGCTTAAACTTGGTTTTGCTTCATCACCAAAGCAGCTTTGTGTGCCTAAGTGGCACGTTGGGCCTTCTGGATTGGCAAGTACTAAAATTGAATCGTAGTCACAATCGGTATGAACAGATACTACGTTTAAGTAGTTTTCTGATGACTCACCTTTAGTCCATAAACGCGATTTTGAACGCGAGTAAAACGTCACTTTATTACTCTCAAGCGTAACGTTTAGTGCTTCGCTGTTCATAAAGCCTTGCATTAAAATAACACCCGAGCGAGCATCTTGAATAATAGCAGGGATCATGTCGCTTTTAGCGAAATCGACTTGAGCTTGGTTTTGTTGTGTTACTTGCATAATCTTGCTGCCACTTGGTTATCGGTTAAAAATTGTTTTAGTTCGCCAATGTTAATCACATTTTTATGAAAAACGCTGGCGGCTAGTGCACCATCTACTTTGCTTTGTTTAAATACATCAACAAAATCTTGCATGCTACCCGCACCGCCAGAGGCGATTAAAGGAATGTGACATAGCTCACGAATTTTACTGAGTTGCTCGTTGTCGTAACCGTTACGAACACCATCTTGGTTCATACAGTTTAATACAATTTCGCCTGCACCTAAATCTTGTACGCGTTTAACCCATTCTTGTGTTTTATAACGCGTACGGCTTGATGCATTAGGATCGCCAGTTAATTGGTAAACTAAATATTCACCAGTCGTTTCATCAAAAAAGCTATCAATACCTACAACAACACATTGCTTACCAAACTCGTCGTGTAATTCTTTAATAAGTTCCGGGCGTGCAATAGCAGGGCTATTAATGCTTATTTTGTCAGCCCCACTTTCTAGTACGCGCGCTGCATCAGCCACTGATTTAATACCGCCGGCTACACAAAAAGGAATATCAATATTGCGGGCAATATTTTCAACCCAATTTATATCTAATAATCTTTTTTCAACGCTTGCACTGATCTCGTAAAAAACCAGTTCATCTGCGCCGGCTTCGCTATAAGCTTTAGCCATTGTTAAAATATCGCCAACAACTTCATGGCCTTTAAACTTAACGCCTTTAACTACTTGGCCGTCTTTAACGTCTAAACACGGAATTATACGTTTTGATAACATGCCAGTGCCTCCTCAACGCTAAATGCGCCATCAAGCAATGATTTACCTAAAATAACGCCGCCAACACCTAGCTCTTTAAGCTTTTTAATGTCGTCAAGTGAGCTTACGCCCCCTGAGGCTTGCACTTTAATTGTGCTGTTGTGGCGAGTTAGATCTTCGTAAAGCTCAAACGATGGACCCGTCATGGTGCCATCTTTACTGATGTCCGTGCATAAAAAGTCGATAACACCTAAGCCCACGTAAAAATCTACCAGCTCAAGCAAACCAAATTCAGATTCACTTAACCAACCGTGTGTAGCAGGTGCCCAGCCCGTGGCTGTTTTATTTACATCAAGGGCAATTACAAAGTGCTCTGCGCCAAATTGTTCAATCCAGGCTTTTACTTGTTCGCGTTTTTCTACTGCCATTGAACCAATAACAACTTGGTTTGCACCGGCTTTTAGCCAATCACTTACATCTTGATCTGAGCGAATACCGCCGCCCACTTGGTAGGGTACGTTAAGTGCTTTGGTTGCAGCTTGAATATGTTTCCACTGTTTTTTACTTGGATCGCGTGCACCTTCTAAATCAACAAGGTGTAGTTTACCTGCGCCGCTGTCGGCGTATTCTTTTAAACGCGCGCCAAGTTCGAAAGGGTAAAACTGTGCTGTGTCGTATTTACCTTGGTACAAGCGCACTAATTTGATTTTGTAATACGTCTAATGCTGGAATAATCACAAATAATCTCTTTTTTGTTAGTTAATGGGCAGCTTACAACTGCCAATCAACAAAATTTTGTAATAAACGTGCGCCAACTTTTGCGCTGCGCTCTGGGTGAAATTGCATGCCCGCGTAATTGTCTTTAGCAACAATGGCTGAAAAGGTTTGACCATATTCACCGCTTACAAGTGTGGCGTCGTTTACGGTGTGCGCAAAGCTGTGAACAAAATACACTTGTTCATCAAGCGTTAGCCCTTTAGTTAATGCATGCTCTTTATTAACGCTTAAGTTATTCCAACCCATATGCGGCGACGTTAAGTTGCCTACATCAAGCGCTTTTACTTGTCCTGGTATTTTACCTAGGCACTGTACGTTACCTTCTTCGGTGCTTTCGCACAGTAACTGCATGCCTAAACAAATTCCCATAAGCGGGCGCTGGTATTCATTTATAGCTTGTTGCCAGCCGTTATCGACTAGGCGTTTCATAGCAACCGATGCATGACCTACACCTGGCAATATAGCGCGCTCAAAACCCGCTAATTGCTCTGGTGAAGTAATTACTGTTGGCGTTTGGCCTAGGCGTTCAAACGCAAAACGTACTGAATTAATATTGGCACAACCGGTATTAATTATGGCAATCATAAACATCCCTTAGAGCTGGCTGTTTGTTGGGTCGTGTCTTGTGCTACTGCCATACGAAGAGCACGTGAAAACGCTTTAAATAAGCCTTCTACTTGGTGATGACAGTTACCGTCGCTTACCGATAAAATAAGGCTAATAGCGGCATTATCACTTAAGCTTTTGAAAAAGTGCTCAACCATTTGCACGTCTAAGTCGCCAGCTTTTTCGCGGCTAAAGTTAGCGTTTAATACAAATGATGCACGGCCCGATAAATCAATTTGTGCTTCGGCTTTACACTCATCCATAGGAAGCGCAAAACCATAGCGTGCAATTTGCGATTTAGTGCCAAGCGCTTGTTTAAGTGCGACACCAAGAGCAATACCAATGTCTTCAACAAGGTGGTGCTCGTCTATGTGCAAATCGCCTTTGGCTTTAATGTTTAAACCAATGTTTGCGTGGGTGCGAATTTGATCAAGCATGTGATCAAAAAAGCCAAGTCCGGTGTCTATGCTGCCATTTTTAGTTTGATCTAAGTTTATGGCTACATCAATTTGGGTTTCTTTAGTGTTGCGTGTAACTCGACCTTCGCGGTTTGCGGTGGTCAATTTTGTCACTATCGCACTCCAATCACCGTCGTATAAAATACCTTCACAACATAGGTTTTGAGCAAGGCCAATATCAGTTTCGCGGTCGCCAATAACAAAAGAGCGTGCTAAATCCACTTTGCCTGAGCGCATAAGCTCGGTAAGTAAGCCTGTTTTAGGTTTACGGCAATCACAGTTTTGCTCGTTAAAGTGTGGGCAAATTAATACTTCGTCAAAGCTAATGCCTTGGCTTTGCATTATGTCCATCATTTTGTCTTGTGCAATATCAAAATCAGCAGTAGGGAAGCTATCTGTGCCTAAGCCATCTTGATTAGATACCATTACTAAACGATAACCTGCGGCTTGTAATTGTAATAATGCAGGGATAACGCCAGGTAAAAATGCTAGCTTTTCAAGGCTATCTACCTGTTTGTCGGTAATTGGCTCTTCAATAATAGTGCCGTCGCGGTCGATAAATAAATAGGGGTTACTCATGATACTTCGTTTCCTGCTAAAGATGCTGCGGTAGCCGGCGTTTGTAAGCCATCTAACCAAATTTTTACTTGTTCAAGTTCTTGTTCACTGCCAATTGAAATTCGTAGCCAGTCGTCTTCACCATATAGTGTAAAAGCGCGCATAACCAAACCTTGCTCAAGTGCAATTTTAAAGTAGTTTTTATCGGCTAATTTTAAAGTAACAAAGTTACCTTCACCAGTGAGAATTTTTAATGCAGCAGGGGAGGCGTTTAGCCAATCTACCAACTTAGCTTTTAAGCTATTTAAAATAGTTACTTGGCGGCGCATTGATGTAATTGCATCGGGTGCAATTGCTTGGGCTGCAATACTTGCCACTACGCCTGATACCGGATACGGCGCAATGACTTTACGAATTGGCGCAAGCACACTTGCCTGTGCAAGGGTAAAGCCCGTTCTGAGACCTGCTAGCGCAAAAGCTTTAGAAAGCGTGCGCAGAACCACTACATTACTAAACTCATTAATAAGTTTTGTGGCGCTTTGCTCTGGGCAAAACTCTATATAGGCTTCATCAACAATAACTAATGCAGAACCTGCAAGTGCTGTTGCAATCGCTTTTACTTTATCAAGTGGTGTTAGGCTGCCCGTTGGATTATTTGGGTTACAAATAAATACCAGTTTTGAGCTGCCTACAGCTGCAACTATTTCGTCAGCACTGCCACTTAATAATAATTCTTGGGTAAGCGCGTTAATACCAACGTTGTGTGTATCGGCGGTAACTTTGTACATACCGTAGGTTGGTAAAAATAGCGCAATACTATCTTTAGCTGGCTCACAGTATGTGCGCACTAAAAGCTCAATGCCTTCATCTGCGCCGCGCGTCATTAATACATTTTCGCTTTCAAGCTCTGTATAAGCTGCGTACCTGTCAATAACAAGTTGCGGTTGTGGATCAGGGTAGCGATTTAAATCCTCAATACTCAGTTCAAGGTTTTTAGCATACGGGCTTTCGTTAGCATTTAGCCACGTAGTACCGGTTAGCTTTTCACTTTTTGCAGAGCTGTATGCAGCAAGGGCTGCAATATTTTTAGGTAATAAGCTAGACGCTTGTGCGCTCTCATTGCTCATTTTTAATTGCCTCTAAACGAATTGAAACCGCATTAGCGTGGGCATCAAGGCCTTCTGCATCTGCAAGTGGTAAAATTGCTTTTGAAAGCTGCGTTAAACCACTTTTAGTAATTGTTTGCACTGTGTATGTACGAAAAAAATCAAGCAAGTTTAAACTCGAGTAAGTTGCACTGTAACCATATGTTGGTAACACGTGGTTAGTTCCCGATGCGTAATCGCCTGCAGATTCTGGGGTGTAATCACCTACAAATACCGAGCCTGCATTTTTAACTTTATCTAAGTAAGGTGTTGCATCGCCTATTTGTAAAATCAAGTGCTCTGGGCCGTATTGCGCTGATACATCAAATGCTTGCTCAACTGAATCAACTAAAATAAGTGAAGAATTAGCGAGCGCTTGCTCGGCTGTTTCTTTGCGGCTCAAATTAGCTAACTGGCGTGTAAGTGCCTGCTGAGTTTGTTCTATAATACTTTCGCTGTTACATAATAAAATAACTTGCGAGTCTGCGCCGTGCTCTGCTTGTGAGAGTAAATCGGCGGCTATAAATTCTGGATTCGCACGTTCATCTGCAATAACTAGTACTTCAGAAGGACCTGCTGGCATATCAATTGCCATACCTGGAATAGTTTGCGCAACGAGCTGTTTAGCCATTGTTACAAAGCTATTACCTGGGCCAAATATTTTGTTCACTTTAGGAACCGATTCGGTGCCATAAGCCATTGCTGCAATTGCGCCTGCGCCACCACTTTCTATTAAAGTAGTAATGCCACATAACTTAGCCGCATATAAAATAGCAGGATTAATCGCTTTATCACCTTGTACAGGTGTAGCAAGTACAACGGTTTTAGCGCCGCTTAACTGCGCTAATACACCTTGCATAATAACCGACGATGGCAGTGGAGCACTGCCACCGGGTACATAAATACCGACTGCTTCGATGGCTTGATATTTCAGTTCACATACAACGCCTGGTTGGGTCGATAATTTAATATCTTTTGGCAATTGCGCTTCGTGAAAACGTTTAACGTTTGCATAAGCGGTGTCAATTGCGTATTTAAGCTCTGCACTTAGTGCTTGCTCAGATGCGTTAATTTCATCAAGCGGAACACATAGGCGAGGGTTAGCTCTATTATCAAACTCTTTAGCCATACTAAGTAAGGCTTCATCGCCTTGCTCTTTTACATTAGCTAAAATAGTTTTGCATATTGCTTCAACCTTGGCACTGGCAGAAACTGCAGGGCGCATTAACGCCGCTGCTTGTACTTGTGAAGATTCTTCATTCCAACGAAGCATGGCATTTACTCCATCATTTTTTCAATTGGCATAACAAGGATTGAGTTGGCACCTAGGGCTTTTAACTGCTCCATTGTTTCCCAAAATAATGTTTCGCTGCTTACCATGTGCAGTGCTACGTATTCTTCATTCCCAGCAAGGGCAAGTAGAGTAGGTTGACCAGAACCTGGTAAAATTTCACAAATTTCATCAAGTTTGTTTTTTGGTGCGTGTAGCATGATGTATTTGCTTTCTTTAGCTTGTCTAACACCACGTAGGCGCGGCATAAGCTTATTGATTAGTGCTAGTTTGTCAGCATCTTGAAGGTCTTTATTTTGAATTAAACAGGCGTTTGATTCTAAAATTGTTTCGCCTTGAATTAAGCCGTTAGCTTCAAGTGTTGCACCAGTAGATACTAGGTCACATATAGCATCAGATAAACCTGCACGCGGTGCTACTTCAACAGAACCTGTAAGCATTACTGTACTTGCGTTAATGCCTTCGCGCTTTAACCACTGAGTTAAAATTTCTGGGTAGGTAGTCGCAATACGTTTGCCTTCAAACCAGCTTTTATCACGCGCGCCAAGCTCTTGTGGCCATGCAAGTGCAAGACGACAGTAACCAAAGTCTAGTTTTGAAAGTTTGGTTACTTCACTTGGAACACCTTGTCGTTCACGTTCTGCTTGAACTTCTACTAGTACGTTTTCGCCAACAATACCTAAGTCACATACACCGTCCATTACTAAACCCGGAATATCGTCATCGCGCACACGTAGTACGTCAATTGGCATATTAGTTGAGTGTGCAATTAAGCGTTGTTCACGAAGGTTAAGTTTAACACCTAACTGTTTTAGAAGGTCTTGACAATCTTTTGATAGGCGGCCACCTTTTTGGATGGCGATACGTAGACGATTACTGTTGTTCATTATTCATTTTCCTTTAATTTAAAAACTAAAAACCCCGAGGGGAACCTCAGGGCGAAAATGAATCAATATTTTTTGATTCGCCAGAGGTTCCTTTTAGGAATAACCTCTCAGCGAAAGACCTGACAGGTTATTCCGGTGAATGGTGGTGATGATGTACTGTTGTCAGGTTTAAGCGCATTTTTTATCCTATTTAACTGCTCGTTGTTTTGCTAACGTTCAGTTGTTATCTGTTTAAATAAATTTCACGCTTATAAAAACATAAACGACCTTATTTTGGCAAGTTTTTTTTAGCTTAATTAAAGCATATCTTATAACTGTCGATAACATTAAGGTAATACGGGCAATTACAGTCATATTTTTGTTTGTTTATTAGTCAAACCAAGCAGTTGGTAAATAAAAAGATAAAATAAGGAAGTACGTATGGATATCATGATCCCTTATTTAGGAAGAATAACGCGGTTAGAAATGGAGTCTAAAGGGGCATTTCATATTGCGGGTGTGCAAAGTGGAGTTGCTGCTGAAAAAGTTGAACTAGAGAATAAAAAAAGGCGTGAGTTACAAAAAAAGAAAAAACTCAATATGCTTGGTGATCAAAATAAGTAAAAAAAGTCTAATTTAGAGGATGACGATAACCCCCCACTTAGATACATGGGCATAACAATGGCAACTCTATTAAATACATAAGTAATAAACATAATAAAAAAGGCCATTGCGGGCCTTTTAATATGTATTTTACTTATGTCGATTAGCATAAACACTTCAGCAGATTGGTATTACTCTTGGTTTTTACTTTTTAATATGTAAAAGCTAAATATAGCGAACACATATACTTGAGCCACGATACCTTGCCATGTCGATTTTATACCAAGCCATGCTATCAGCTCATTGGTAGCCACACTATACCTATTATATCGGCTTCTTGTAGTGCATTAACAGCTTTGCCCATAAGCACAAACGAGAGTACAAATAACAGGTAAGTAGTAATGGCAAGAAACTTAGCAAACGGTAATTAAATTGAGTATTTAATTAATACTCAGGTAACAACAGCGAGTATTGCTAAAGCTATAGCAAAACCAAATGCAAAAGATGAATATTGAGCAGGCGAGCTTTGCGTTAATAATGACTGATAAAACAATACGGTTTCGAATACTTCTCGGTACAGGCAATATTACTGCGTGAAACATGGCAGCAACACTTTTTGTTACTTCTCGACTTGTACCACTTATCTCGATCAATGTTTGCGCAGCCGCTCACGTTAAGCCACCTGCAATAAGTGCTGCAATCCAACCTTAATGAACATATTTTAACGCATCTTGGCACTTGGTTTTAATAAGTAGCGTCATTGAAGTAATAATAATTAACAATGATGAAATAATAACTGAGTCTGTTTTAACCACAATTGTTGTTTGCATTTTAAGAAAACATTGATTTGAAAACGCAATAAAAATAGCCAATGTAGAGAGAAAAAATGAGGCACTAAACATTTATTGATTAACCTTAAAAAGTATAAATAAAAATAAGATTTTAAATCCGGGGTAATGGTACTCCTGTCATAATGAGGTTTCACAAGTTTAGCTGTATATTATTGTGTGCAAAATAGTGGACATTAAAAAAGTAAAAATCATATTACTTTAAATTTATACACGAAATTTCTAATTGCTTGCTCTCATGGCTTTGCTTACGTAAAATCCAGATATTATTTCTTGTAAAGTGATTGATATTATCAAACAGCTGTTTAGTGCAACCGGTCCGTTGGCGTTATCTTTAGATGGGTACACACCACGTCAACCTCAAATTGATATGGCTGTAGCCGTTGCAGATGCATTAAAAAACAGTTCGCAATTGGTAGTAGAAGCAGGTACAGGGACAGGTAAAACGTTTGCTTATTTAGCACCTGCACTCAAGTCTAAAGGCAGGACCATAATCTCTACAGGATCTAAAGCCTTACAAGAGCAACTTTATCACCGAGATTTACCTCAATTAGTGAAGGCTTTAAGTGCCTCTAAAAAAACAGCCTTATTAAAAGGGCGTTCCAATTATTTATGTACGTACCGCCTAAATCAGCATGTTGCGCATGTACCCACTGACGACTCTGACGTAATGCATCAACTTGCCATGGTTGCTAAGTTTGCAAGTGAAACGCAGTCAGGCGATTTAGCCGATTGTATTGGAATAGAAGATGATGCCAAGGTATTGCCTTATGTAAATTCAACCGCTGATAATTGTTTAGGTAAAGAATGCCCTGATTTTCAAAGTTGTTATGTACGTAAAGCACGACTAACAGCAGCAGATGCTGATGTAGTTGTCATTAATCACCATTTGTTTTTTGCCGATATGGCAGTAAAAGAAAGCGGCTTTGCTGAGCTTATGCCAAAAGCGGACGCATATATATTTGATGAAGCCCATCAGTTAAGCGAAATTGCCAGTGATTATTTTGGTGAAAGTGTAAGCACTAAAAAGTTGGTAGATTTAATTAATGATTTACGCGCTATTTATAGAGCTGAAATTCCCGATATGCTGCAACTTGGTAAAAGCTTAAATAAGCTTGAGACAAGCGTTGCTGATTTACGATTACAATTTGGTGTTGATGGCAGCCGTGGCGATTGGCGAGAAAAGCTAAGCGATAAACAAATATGTGCAGCACTTCATCGTGTGATTAGTGATTTAGAATTTGTTTATCAAGTACTTAAACTTTGCCTAGATAGAAGCGAAAAAATTGAGCATCCATTTGAACGTGCACTTGCTTTTAAAGGGCAGTTAGAGCGGGTTTTTGATACAGCCCAAACCGGCTTTAGCTATTGGTATGAAACAACGCGCCGTTATTTAACAATTAATATAACGCCATTAAATGTATCAGCTAAATTTGCTCAAATGATGCAAGACACGGGCGCAGGCTTTGTTTTTACATCAGCAACGCTCTCTGTTGACAATAAATTAGAGCATTTTAATGCAAGCCTTGGCCTAAAACCAAAGCAAAGCATGATGGTAGATAGCCCGTTTGATTACCCTAATCAAGCGTTGCTGTGTTTACCTCGCTACTTGCCCGAATCGCACGCTGATAATATGCCGCATGCAATTGTAAAACTAACGCTTGAGCTTATAAAGTCAGCGCAAGGGCGTTGTTTTGTGTTATTTACGAGCTATCGAATGATGCACTTAGTGGCCGAAGGGCTCACTACACAAATAGACTACCCAGTTTATATGCAGGGGCAAATGTCTAAGCGTATTATTTTGGAGAAATTTACCCGCCATGGTAATGCGGTATTACTCGGCACGGCTTCTTTTTGGGAAGGAGTTGATGTACGCGGCAGCACGTTAAGCTGTGTTATTATAGACAAATTGCCATTTGCAGCCCCTGACGATCCATTGTTACAAGCTAAAATGCAAGACTGCCAAATGCAGGGGAAAGACCCTTTTTCACACATACAATTACCGCAGGCTGTTATTGCGCTAAAACAAGGTGTAGGGCGTTTAATTCGAGATAGTAAAGACAAAGGCGTACTTGTAATATGCGATAATCGCTTAGTGACACGCCAATATGGCCAAGTATTTTTAAAAAGCTTACCGCCGATGCGCCGCACGCGAAGCTTAGAAGATGCCAATACATTTTTAAAACAAATTAATTAGAGTAATAAAATGATCAAAAGTAACATTCTTGCCCTTGATGCTTCAACTGAAGCACTTTCAATTGTTTTACATTTTCAGGGCCAAACGTTTCATCATTTTGAAGAATGTCCACAGCAGCATAGTCAAAAAGTTCTGCCACTAATAGATGAGCTATTAACTAAAGCTAACTGTAAATTAAAGGATTTGGACGTCATTGGGTTTGGACAAGGACCCGGTAGTTTTACCGGTGTACGTATTAGTGTAGCAATAGCACAGGGTTTAGCGTATTCAACTAATTTACCGCTTGTAGGTGTTTCAACACTTGCAATTATGGCGCAACAGGAGTTTGAGCAAAACGGCAGCTTAAGTGTTTACCCAAGTATAGATGCACGCATGGGCGAGATATATTTTGCACATTATCAAGTGCAGAATAATTTAATGCGTTTAGTTAACCAAGAATGCGTTATAAAACCTGATTTACTAAATAATGATTATATAGCGACCAGTGAGCCATCTTTAGCGGTGGGCACGGGCTTTAAAACCTATCCAGATGCGCTTAATGATTTTGAAAACGTGACAATTAATACTGATATTACATTGCCTGATGCGCGTTATATGTTAGCGCATGTTGAAGCCGCGTTTTTAGCGGGTGATGGTGTTAAAGCAAGCGACGCTCAACCTAAATATGTGCGCGATACAGTAACGTGGAAAAAGCTACCAGGACGTGAGTAATCATACTATTTGCAAATTGGTTGTTTTTAAATCATAATTTTAAGCAATATTAAGGTTGGAGACGCGTAATGACGCTGCCTATTGGTTCAGGTTTTTTTACCGGAGATATTCCGGGTAGGGTTAGCCCTACTAAAGTTGTTACTAATAAACCACAGAGTTTATTAGACCAGTCTGCTGCTCAAAAAACGAATACCGATTATGTAAAAAGCAGTGTTGAGGGCGTTGAACTTGCTAATCAGCTGTTTAAAAGCAGTGCTAAAAGCAATGAATACAGCCAAACAATTTACGACCAACCGACACCTCAAGTAAGCAAAGCGATTTCTACTTATACTGAATTTGCTAATTTAGAACGCAGGGCAGAAGTACAAAATTTAATAGGCGTTGATATATACGCTTAGCGCTTATTTAAACGCTTTAGATAAATACAGCTATAAAATTCAATAAAAAGCCCGAACAAATAGTTCGGGCTTTTTGTGTTCAAAACGAGGTAAGGCTTACTTTTCAATAAAGCCAATCAGTTTATCTGCTATATCAGTATTATTTTGTGAACCAATAAATTGTTCACTGCCTTTACCATAGGCAAATACTTGAACATCAATAGCGGTATGTCCACCTGTTGTCCAGCCAGTAAAACTGGTATCACTTATAATACTTTTAATCGCTAAATTAAGTGCTTTTTCACCCATTTTTTTAGCTTGCTCAAGTTTGATCTGATTCTCAGTTGTATACTCAATATTGGTATTAGTAGTCCAAATTGACTTTAAGTTATCAGAGTCCATGAGTAAGCCCGTTAATTTGCCTGCGGTTGCTTTAATACCCTTAACAACTTCTTTTTCCCACTTGTATTGACCGTGTGCACCGAGCGTTAAACCACCAGTAGAATGATCTGCAGTGACGACTAAAATAGTATCTTTGTTTTTATCAACATACGCTTTTGCTTTTTCGATTGATTTAGCAAAGTCGTCCATTTCAGCCATTGCACACGCAATATCGTTTGCATGTCCACACCAGTCAATTTGACTGGCTTCAATCATCACAAAAAATCCATTTTTGTTTTGATTATCAAGTAAGTTGAGTGCTGTTGAGGTGAGTTGCGTTAAGCGTGTTGAGTTTTCGTCAAGTGCAAACGGTAAACCTTTTGGTGCATATAAACCAATCGCAGGAAGCTGCGTTATTTGACCTAGATTTTTTATATCATCACCATATTGATAACCCGCACCTTTAAATTCATTAACTAGGTTTCGATCATCACGAATAAAGTATTGAGTCCCACCGCCGAGCATTAAATCAACAGGTAATTTACCTGCAATCTTATTATCAATGTAATCATTGGCTATTTCATCGTAGTTATTACGCGACTCATTATGTGCAGCAAAGCTTGCGGGTGTGGCGTGGTTAATCTGTGAAGTTGCTACAAGCGCGGTTGTCATACCACGTTCTTTTGCTATTTCTAGCATAGTTCTGACTGGTTTTTTTTCGGTATCTACTGCAATAGCACCATTATAACTTTTATGACCACTGCTTAGCGCTGTAGCACCCGCTGCGCTGTCTGTTACATAAGTATGGTCATCAGGGTAGGTATGAGCCATACCTTTTAAAATAGTATCAAAAACTGTGCCTTCTACTTCTTTTGTTGCAGGGTCATCTTTAAAATAGCGATAAGCCGTGGTGTAAGCCGGACCCATGCCGTCACCAATCATATAAATTACATTTTTAGGTGCTGATTCTGCGTAAGCACCAGAAGCGGTGCATAAAAGCGCTAATAAGCTGATCTGTTTTTTCATGGTTGTACCTTTTAAGTGTACCTTATTTAATACCCAACCTTATTGTATACCGTAAGCGTAATAAATAAACGAATATATGAGATGAATAATAATTTATTGGATAGGTAACAAGTGTAACATTTTTGTTATTTATAGTGAGTAGAGTTGGTGTATACTTTCTAAGTATTTAAAATAGACAAGAATAAAAAGTTAAAGCGATTACTTGATGTTTTATACTCAATAGGCTTTACTTTAAGTCTTTGAACTTACTTTCTTTATTATGTGATTTACCTGTAATTATTCTTTAAAGCTTACTAATTTAAAATTTTAATACAACTGATGTCATGATAAGGGTGAGGCAACATGTACGTCATACATGAAAATTAGCTAAAAATAATAAGAGGTATGGTTTGCAGCCATTTAATATTAAAATCAATAACTTAAATATTCATGGCTTAAAAACGGGTTCGGGCGATAATGTAGTTATTGCACTTCATGGTTGGCTTGATAATAGTAACAGCTTTAAACCTATGCTGAGTAATATAGACCCGGATCAAACATGGTATTGTATTGATTTTGCAGGACACGGTTTATCGTCTTGGCGCAGTGATGATGCACATTACTATTTTGTTGATTATGTGGACGATATATATCAGCTTATAAATGCCATTGGTGTAAAAAAAGTACATTTAGTCGGGCATTCTATGGGCGCGATGGTTGCTGGATTATTTGCGAGTTGTTTTGATGACTATGTAAAATCGGTGACATTTATAGAGGGAATAGGTTGTGTTACGACACCCAGTGAAGGGGTGTGTGAACAGTTAAAAAGCGCTGTATTGAATAGAGCCCGTTTAAAAAATAAAAATTCGAGAGTTTACAAATCAAAAGAGTCCATCTACAAAGCACGTTCTCAAACAACGGATTTAAGTGAGGAGCTAGTTGCGCTTTTAATGGATCGAAACATAAAAACAGTATCAGATGGATTTGAATTGACAACGGATCCAAAGCTCAAAAATCACTCAGGTTTTAGGTTTGATGAGGCGCAATGTATTGGTGCAATAAAAGATTTAATTGCACCATGTCAGTTAATTTTAGGTCATGAAGGGTATTCATTTGTAAAACAAAATCTTGCAAAGTATATTAGTCATTACAATAACTTAAATGTTATCCATGTCGATGGTGGTCACCATTGTCATATGCAAAGTAGTAAACTTTGTTTTGAACACATTGATGCATTTATGGTGCAAAGTGGTGCATGTTAATTGTATATTAACGCTAAATGTGGGATTATCTCCGCATTAGAGTATTTGCTCAATTGTAAAGTGCCTTACTTAGATTAAGGTTAATAAAAATATAATTATAAACAGGGGCTAAGAGTGGAAAAAATCTGGCTTAAGCGCTACCCAAAAGGTATGCCTGAAACAATCGATCCTGAGCATTACAACTCGTTACTCGAAGTGTTCGAAAAAAGTTTTAGTGATTACAAAGATTTACCTGCATTTACTAATATGGGTAAAACACTGTCTTACGATGAAATTGATACAGCAACCAAAAAAGTTGCTTCTTATATTCAAAATGTTTTAGGTCTTAAAAAGGGCGACAAAGTTGCCGTTATGATGCCTAACTTATTACAAACACCTGTTACTATTTTAGGTATTTTGCGTGCGGGTTGTGTGGTTGTTAATGTTAACCCACTTTATACTGTACGTGAGTTAGAGCACCAATTAAAAGATTCGGACACAACTGCTATATTTATTCTAGCAAACTTTGCTGATACGCTTGAAAAGTCACTTGCACACACTGATGTTAAACACATTGTAGTAACGCAAGTGGGTGATATGGTTGGCGGTATTAAAAAGCACATAGTAAATTTTGTCGTTAAGTACGTCAAAAAAATGGTGCCTAAATACAGCTTACCAAATCCAATTAAATTTTCTGACTTGTTAGATGCAGACGAAAGTGCGTATAAACGTCCAGAAATGAACTTAAGTGATTTAGCATTCTTGCAGTATACGGGGGGCACTACGGGTGTTTCTAAAGGTGCAATGCTTAGCCATGGCAACATGGTTGGTAACCTTGAGCAAGTTTCTGGTTGTTTAGATAACGTACTTACACGTGGACAGGAAGTTGTTGTAACTGCTTTACCGCTATATCATATTTTTGCGTTAACGGCTAACTGCTTAACGTTTATGAAATACGGTGGTTTAAATTTACTAATTACTAATCCGCGAGATATGCCTGGATTTGTAAAAGAATTAAGTCAAACTAAATTTACCGCAATTACTGGCGTAAACACTTTATTTAATGGCTTATTAAATACACCAGACTTTTCAGAGCTTGATTTTAGCCACTTAAAAATGTCTCTTGGTGGTGGTATGGCCGTTCAGCGTCCTGTTGCTGAAAAATGGCACAAAGTGACTGGCTCAAAATT
>NZ_BADT01000059.1 GCF_000239855.1 Pseudoalteromonas sp. BSi20652
ACTTTACATATATTCAAACACTTTAATTACTCGCTCAACACCAGATACATTGCGTGCAATGCTTACCGCTTGGTTTGATTCAGATTCAGATACTAGGCCCATTAAAAACACTTCAGCGTTTTCTGTAACGACTTTAATGTTATTACTACTAATGTTTTTAGTTGTTAATAGCTGTGTTTTTACTTTAGAAGTAAGCCATGAATCGTGAGTTTGTGTTGTAATGCCTATATTTGACCCAATACGAATTTGGTTGTGTACTTTTCTAATGCCTAAAACGCCCTCAATCGTATGCTGCGCTTCGTTTTTTAATTCTTCACTTGGTACTTGGCCAACTAACAACACAATGCCATTAACGCTTACAACGTTAATGTTAGTGAACTTTTCAAGACGTTCAGCTTCGCTAAGAGCTATGCTGGCTTTTATTTCAATATTATTATCATCAATTTGGGAACCGATAGTACGACGATCGTTTGCAGCGGTTACTGCACTTGCAGTACCAGCTACAACAGCGGCTGCGCAGCCTTGCAGTAATACAACAGCACCTAAAACAATTAGGGAACGTTTAAACATAATTTTCATCCTGCGGGAAAAGTGTTAAATCTACCAGTTCGCTTAAACAGTGTAAGTTAACTAAATGGGATTCGATAATGCGGCTTGGGCGCTTGGATGGGGATCTAATTTCAACATCATTAGGACCAAGCAGACCAACTAATTCACCTCCATCATCACCCACCATTACGATGACTTTCATATCCTTAGTTAGTGCTGCTTCAACGGCAGAAATAACATGTTTTTCGTTACCGTTAATAGCCAGTGCTAGCAGTAAATCACCTTGCTGGGCAAAAGCGCGAACTTGGCGAGCAAATGTATCCTGGTCGTCAACGTGAGTACTTTGTCCAAGATTTACGTTTTCTTGCGATAGGGCAATTGCCGGTAAGCAAGGGCGTTCGGTTTCATAATGGTTAACCAATACACCCGCCATATGTTGAGCTAGCATATGGCAATTTGGAGTACCGCAGCATATGAGTTTATTTCCGTTAATTAAACTTTGTGCAATAGTAAATGCAGCGGACTCGAGCGCGCTCGGTAATACTTCACCAGCTGCGATTTGAACTTGAATGCTCTCTGTAAAAATTTCTTTAATAGTGTCTTGCATAACCTACCAATAATTTATCTTTGTATTTGAGATTAAAATACATTTTTAAGCCAATTAATATTAGGAGGGGCTTCTCCTGTAATGGCTACATAATCAATTCTTAGTGCTTGGTTTGTTAAATTTTTAGCTGCTAAGTAGTGATAAATACTACGCTTTAATCGCGCTTGTTTTTGTGGACTAAGTGCATAGTTAGCGCCACCACGAGCCTTGTTTTTACGAAATTTAACCTCAACAAATACAAGAGTATTGCCTTCTTTCATAATGACATCAAGCTCACCAAAGGGGCAGTAATAATTACGTTCAATAGGCGTTAACCCTTGAGTAACTAAGTATTTTTGTGCTTCAAGCTCATAATACTGACCTTTTTCACGACTATTTTGCCACAGCTCCTTAAACCACGACATGTCGCCCCCTTAACTTAATTAAGTCTAATTTATAGTTTGTATATTGCTCGCTGATTGCATAAACAGTGGCACCGGGCGCTGCGATTTTAATTGCACAGGTTTAATTAGACGGTTTGTGTATTGTGCCCAATCAAGCGTACGTTCAATATGACCATTACTATTTACGGACAGTTTTCCACTCAAACCACTAAATTGATTGTCAAGACTTACACTTAACTGCCTAATATCGTGTAAAACCGATACTGCATCATATGACATAGCAAATAACCGTTGGCTTATGTCAGCTTGGTCAGGCCACAGACTATTATATTGTTTACGTAAACCTTGATGTTCTACTTGTGAGCCGAGCATCCACGGTAATTCAGTGAAGTATAGGCCATTTAAATCACCTTTGTCTGTACTATCAATTTGTTTACTATGGCTTTTAGAGCTGGCATAAAGAGGGATACGATTAGCAAAGGTACTCACGTTTACATCAAGGTAAGGCTTAATTAAACGTGTTTCTATTGCATCACCTAAAATATAAATAACGTCTATATCACTACGAGAACGCGTTTCGTTCTCTACTTCTTGCCTAAATAATGCTTCTATCGTTTTTATGCGTTGTTTAGATTTGTCGACCTCCAATAAACTCGTGATCGTGTCTGGCATATCTTTCTTATCGTTGTAAAAGCCAGTTTGTGGTTTTGTTTCGCTATAACGCTGCCATTGCATATTAAAGTAATCAACAAGGCGTTGTCCGTTAGCATTGTTAGGTGCAAGTAGCATTGGTTTTTGATAACCCATTGCTAAAAAGTGCTCTAAGGCTTGTTCTACTTCGTGCTCAGGGTTAAGTGCAAAGAAGTAGTGTTGTAATGAAATACGGTCACCATCAAATGTGTTCAAATGTAAAACGGGAGTATCTATTAATGTTTTAGCATTAGCGAGTTTGTCTATATTCGCTTTTAACAATGGGCCAATTATAAAGTCTGGCTTTATTTGTTCAAGTTGTGATGCAATTTCTTCAGTAGTCAGATTTTCATCAATAAAAATAGCTTCGTTAATATTTTGCTTATCAAGAGCCGCTAATGCACCTGCCTTAAGGGCATCACCTAAGCGCTCGTTTGGACCTGATTGAGGAAATAATACAACTAAACGCTCAATGTTTACAGGTGCAAGCTCGGTAAATATTTCATCTTTTTTAGGAAGAATTGCCCCTGCTGGATGTCCTACGTATCGACGGCGCCAATTATTAATTGCTTGATCTAACTCAACACCGCTGCCGGCATAAACTTGATGATATAAACCAAGGTTAACCCAACCTTGTTGAATAACTGTTCCGCGATTAAAGCGCTCGAGTGCATAAGATGAAAGTTGCGTTAAATTACTCCACAAATTTTGGTTAAGTTGGGGGATCTCAATATTATTTTTAGCCGCGGTTTCAGAAGCCCTAAAAAAATAAGGCGCTGCTTTTTTTGGAAAATTCTGTGATGCATAAATACTAGCTGTTAAAAACTGATGCCATGCAAAATGTTCAGGTTGAGTAAGTTGTCCATCTAATGATTGTAAAATAACTAATGCTTGGTCATTTTTGTTTTGTTGCTTTTGTGCAAACGCAATATAAAGGCGGTTTTGAATTTGATCAACACTTGCCGTCATCTCAAGTTCACTGCCTATTTGCTCTAATAGTGACCAGTTTTTTTCTGTTATAGCTGCATCTCGTGCACTATACAATAACTGTATTTTGTCGGCACCTTGGCGATTTTGAGCTAATAAATAAATAGATTCTGCACTGGTTGCTAGGTTTTTTAATGTATTAGCGCTATTACTGAAGTTATCGCTGTTTTTAGTTGGTTTTTCGGTTGTGCTGCACGCCGATAACCCTGACAATATAATTAATAGACTAACTAGTTTAAGTCGCACAATGATTTCCCAATACGTTAACGCGATTTGCTTATATTACTGACTGACGCAGGAGACCTCAATGTTAAATGAGGAGAATTCAAAGAAAATTGGCACTCTTTACATTGTAGCCACCCCAATTGGCAATTATGACGACTTAAGTCAGCGTGCAATCGCTACATTATCGCAAGTTGACTTAATAGCTGCTGAAGACACTCGCCATACCGGCAAGCTACTTAGCCACTTTGGTATTAAGGCAAAAACGTTTGCATTACACGACCACAACGAAAAGCAAAAAGCACAACAAATTATTGATCAACTTAATCAAGGTTTAAATATTGCTTTAGTATCTGACGCTGGTACGCCGCTAATAAGTGATCCAGGCTACGCTGTTGTAAACCTGTGTCGCGAACAAGGCGCTCATGTTACACCTGTTCCAGGTGCATGTGCTGCAATTACAGCGGTATGCTGTTCAGGTTTACCAACCGACCGCTTTCAGTTTATTGGTTTTACGCCAGCTAAAAGTAAAGCTCGCCAAGACTTTTTTACCGAAGCTGTTAACTCAGGTATTACCAGCATAATGTACGAAAGTACGCACCGTATTATGGCAAGCCTTGATGATTTAGCACTAGCCCTTGGTGATGAGCAACACGTTGTGTTTGCTAAAGAGCTAACCAAAACCTTTGAAACATTTTTTAATGGTAGTGTAAGTGAGCTTAAACAGTTTTTAACTGATGATCCTACCAAGCAGCGCGGCGAAATAGTGCTTATGCTTGCGGGCAAACCAAAGCAAATAGACGATGTTCCGCCAGAAGCGCGCAAAATGCTGGCACTTCTTGAGAGTGAAATGCCAATGAAAAAAGCCTGTGGTGTGGTTGCAGAATACTTTGGAATGAAGAAAAACGCTTTATACAAAACAATTATTGAAGAAAAAGAGTAAATCTTACTGCGCTTGGCGTTAGCCTCATGTATACTGCGCGCCGAGTCAGCCAAGATGATCGCTGCCTGTGACGAAAATGATCAGGGGGAGGAAAGTCCGGGCTCCATAGGGCAGAGTGCCAGCTAACGGCTGGGGGGCGTGAGCCCACGACAAGTGCAGCAGAGAGGAGACCGCCAACCTAGGTTGGTAAGGGTGAAAGGGTGCGGTAAGAGCGCACCGGGCCGCTAGTAATAGTCGGTTGCAAGGTAAACTCCACTCGGAGCAAGACCAAATAGGGTTCTATCATTTTAAATAATGAACGCGTGGCCCACGTGAGAACCGGGTAGGTTGCTTGAGCCATAGAGCGATTTATGGCCTAGACGAATGATTATCACTTTCTTCGGAAAGGACAAAACCCGGCTTATACGGCTGACTCACTCATTCAATAAAAAGCCCGCAGTTAACGCTGCGGGCTTTTTTGTGTTTAAATTTCAGTTAAATAGAATTTAAGCATTATTAAATAATATTTTTCCCTTGTTCAGGATCGCGTGACTGTTCTGCTTGTTCACGTATTTCATCGGTGTCGCTGCTTACATCATTTAGTGTTTGAGTTTGTGCTTGAGTTTCGCTGTTCTTATTATCGGTATGAGGTTGTTTTAGCTCAGAACTAGCAAGCTCACTTTGGGCCGTATTCAGTATAATTCGTTCTCTAGCATCGTCAGGCATACTTATATTTTGGTTTGTAAATTCGTTTACTAATTCTCGCATTAACTGTGAACTTACTTTCAATGAGCTGTGCAGTTCACCATTCACCCAAAAATATAAAATAAAGTTAATAGTAGATGAGCCTAAGTTTTTAATTAACACTTGTGCAGGTGGATCGTTTAGAACAGCCGCTTGCTGATTCACAATTTTAAGGGCGAGGGTTTGTGCGCTGCGTATATCGTTATCATAGCCAATACCAATTTCTACTTTGCCGCGCATTTTTGGATTGGCAGTCAGGTTTTTAATGGTATTTTTATATACCGTCGCATTGGGTATTTGAATATGATTGCCATCGTAATCAACAAGCGTGGTTGCCCGTGCGGTGACTTTTTTAACAATACCTAATCGGCCATCTACTTCAATTACATCGTCGATTTTAAAAGGTCTTTGTACACTTAATAATAAACTGGCGATGAAGTTTTCTGCTATGTCTCTAAAAGCAAAGCCGAGTATTAAACCGATTAACCCAGTCCCACTCATAATAGCAACCGCAAACTGAGTAAGTCCTGCTAAACGTAAAAATAAATATACCCCAAATAAAATTATTAGGGTGCTTATACTGCGCCTTATAACGAGGTGAACAAGCTTGCTGTCGGTCATATAATCAATAGGTTTGATTAGTAACCGAGAAAGGGGTCCTGAAATCAAGTAGCTCAGTACCAAAAGTACTACGCCGAGTAAAAGGGTGGGTAATATTTGCGCTGTTGTGTGAAGTAACTGCACGCTTTGCTCGTAAAAGAAATTCCATGAAAGTGTGTTGGGTCTGATTACTTCGGTTGTGGACGGTGTAATATTTTGCGCTATATCGCTTTGTAAGGTACCAAGCATGGCTTATCTTCCGTGTTAGACATTTATAGATGAATACTAGCAAATTTAATACCAAACATTTTATTTAACTTGGCAAAATTTTTGCTTTATTAATGTAATACAACTTTTGGGGTTTAGAATGAAAGAAGCTAAGCGAGGGCAGCAAGCCACACAACCTGTAAGTATTCCTGCAGTAGGTTGGTGGGATATAGGAAAACGTATTTTCAAGCAAATGGGAGAAGACAATTTATCGCTTGTTGCTGCAGGCGTGGCATTTTATGCCTTACTTGCTATTTTTCCAGCAATTGCTGCATTGGTGTCTGTTTATGCTTATTTTGCATCACCTACTGATATCAATGAGCATCTGGGTCAATTTGTTACGCTTTTACCTGACAGTACGCGAGATCTTATTTTATCTCAAATCTCAAGCCTAGCTCAAAGTTCTAACGCCAGTTTAAGTATGAGTGCTTTGGGGACGTTAGTGTTAACTATTTGGAGTAGTTCAAAAGGTAGCCAAGCGTTAATTACAGCATGCAATATTAGCTATCGTGAATATGAAAAGCGTTCTTTTTTTCAAGCTCAATTAGTTCGATTTTTGTTTTCTGTAGGCGCCATCGTAGTGTCTATTTTTGCTTTATTAATTATTGGTATTTTACCGATTGTTCTAAATTTAGTGGGTTTACAAGAAAAAGTTGATTTACTTATAAAGCTTATTTCGTGGCCATTACTCGCTTTCACCTTTAATTTTGCATTGGTACTTTTATATCGGTATGCGCCCCATCGTAAACCAGCTAAATGGCGCTGGATCACAATGGGATCATCTATTGCAACTGTGCTCTGGATTGTGGCTTCGCTTGGTTTTTCATTTTATGTATCGCACTTTTCAAGCTATAACGAAACGTATGGCTCACTTGGCGGCGTAGTTATCATGCTTATGTGGCTTTATATAAGTGCTTATATTGTTATTTTAGGCGCTTCCACTAATGCGGCAACAGAGCAGCAAACAGCCGTTGATAGCACAATCGGTCCATCGAAAAAAAGAGGTAATAGAGGCGCTTACGTTGCTGATCATCTTGATGTAAAAAACAATTAACTTGTTAAAGCGATTAGTTGCGCTTTAAATTCTTGTGCTGCAGGACCTAGCCTGTCTATGTCGTTACACATTAAATATAAATCAAGGATACGAGTTGTACCTTGTTCTAAATTAAGTGTTTTTAGTGTTTCATCTTCTATTAAATGGGATATTTGCATACTAGGAAGCCATGCATAACCCAAATTTTGGCTTACCATATCAATAGAGTTGCGTAAGTGGCTAACCGTCCAGCGCATGTCTGCACCAAGGCATCCTTCATTATGACTTGCGTAGGTTGATGAATCTCTAACGACTACTTGCCTGTGAAGTTTTAAGTCATGAAAATTTAATTGTTCTACTTGTTGATGAAGTGGGTGTGCTTTGTGCGCTACGGCAACAAATTCAACATTACAAAGCTTGGTGCAACTTATGCTATAGACAGGGATTGATGAAATAGCTAAATCAACAACGGCATTGTTTAATAATTCGTTTGCACCGGTTAATACGCTCTCTACTAAATCAATTTTTAATAGCGGATAAAGCTCACTCGTTTTAGCAAGCGCTTGGTATAAGATTGAATGTGGAAATACTTCATCAACTGCAATTTTTAATGTACTTTCAATACCTTCACTTAATGTACTTGCAACTGATTCGATCTTACTTGCTTCTTCAATTAAAAATTTTGCACGACGTAAAATGAGTCTACCGTTGTCGGTTAAAAATGCTTTACGACCTTTTACCTCAAGCAACTTAATTTGCAAGGCACCTTCGAGTTTTTGTACTGCATGGTGCACGGTTGACTGACTTTTATGCACTGCAGCACTAGCACCTGCAAATCCGCCATGCTCTACAACTGCTTTGAACATTCGCCATTGTTCTAATGTGGCTTTTGCCATTTCAAAATTCCGTCACTACTTTCTATCTGATTGCATTACTTGACCGCATCGATGCTGTTTTTATTGCATATACAGTATTAGTTTAGTTTTATTATTTAGAGAGAATCTCTTTTTTGCCAGCAACAAGTGCCATAAAATCCTTTTTATTTAGTGGCTTAGAAAATAAGTAACCTTGCCCATAATCACAACCGGCTTCACGTAATAGTTGAAGTTGTAACGTCGTTTCAATCCCCTCTGCAATGACTTTTAAACCCAGTTGGTGTGCCATTACTATTATGGCTTCACATAATACTAGTTCTTTGCTATCTGCTTGAATATTATCAACAAAGCGTTTATCTATTTTTAAATAATCAGTGTCCATCTCTTGTAAATAAGCAAGTGAAGAATAGCCCGTGCCAAAATCATCCAGCGCTAATTGCATACCTGACTGAACCAAGGTTTTAAGACGTGTTTGTGTTAACTCTTCGGGGTTAACCATCAAGCCTTCAGTTATTTCGGCAACAATAGATGAGGCGGGAAGCTTTGCTGCTTTTAGCATCGTGTACCAGTCATCGATGCCGCTGTTAGGTGTTGATAATTGAATAGGTGAGACGTTAACACTTATTTGAAAGTTATCATCGGTTATACGTTTAATATCATTGAGGGTTTGTATTGCTTGAGTAAATACAAATTGGCCAATTTTATTTATTTGTCTTGTTTCTTCAGCAAGCGGGATAAACACAATAGGGCTCATCAGTCCTCTTGTAGGATGTTGCCAACGAATAAGCCCTTCGGCTTTATGCATGTGCAGATCATTTAACGTAACGATGGGCTGATAAAACAGCTCAAATTGATCAAGTTCAATAGCACAACGTAAATCTTTTAAAAGGATCATGCGCGCTTGCGCTTGTTCACGCATATCTTGTGAAAAAAACTCAAAGCCATTACGTCCGTTATTTTTTACTTTGTACATAGCTTGATCGGCGGCTTTAAGAAGTTGCTCGGTATTTTCACCGTCATCAGGTGCACATGCAATGCCTAGGCTTGCACTAATAAATAACTCTTCGCTTTTAAGGTGTATTACAGACGATAAGCTAAGTAAAATGTTGGTGGCAATTTGGCTTATATGACGCGTACTTTTAATGTCGTTAAATACAATTACAAATTCATCGCCACCAATACGCGCTACAAAATCGGCATTTTTTGTTGCCTGCACAATACGTTGCGATACTTCTTTTAATAAATTGTCACCGTAATGATGTCCTAATGTATCGTTTATATCTTTAAAGTGATCAACATCTAACAGCATGACTACAAAGTGTTTTTGATTTTTTTTAAGTTCTTTAAACCGTTGGTTAAGACGCTCTTTAAGCTCTAAACGGTTAGGTAAATCGGTTAAGTGATCAAAATGTGCTTGTCGCCAAATAGTTCGATTGGCTTGGATCCTTTCAGTTAAGTCTGTAAAAATTGCAATTCTGCGTATAGGCTGTTTATTTTCATCGTAAACGGTGTCGATGATTAACCATTCGGTTAGTAACTCGCCATTTTTTTGCAATTAATTACTTCACCTTGCCAACGTCCGGTTGAATTAATAGATCCCCAAATTTGCTGATAGAACTCTTTTGTATGTTTATCAGAGGATAAAATATGAGTGGTGTTACCTGTTACTTCTTCTTTTGAGTATTGGGTTGTTTTACAAAACGCAGGGTTAACATCGTAAATAATACCGTTTGGATCGGTAATTGCCATGCTTTCCCTGCTATTGTTATACACAAGAGATGCTAAATGCAGGGCATTATCGTTAATTTTTCTTTGATTAATATCGCGAAGTAAAATTATGCACTCAGCTGTTTTTGCTAAGTGGTTAATACGCGCTTCAAAATAGACCTCGCCTTGTTGAGTGTTAACTTTAAACTCAAGAGTAAGTAAGTTTTTAAGTTTAGCTGCCTTAGCTAAAATGAGCTCTGAAATTTGTTTTGGCAATATTTCAAATAAGTTTTTTGGTTGTATGTTATCTGTAGCTAATAAAGGGCTTATAATGCCGCTAATTTTAAGTATTTCACCTTTTATATTTAGCTTAATATAGGTGTCAGGAAGCGCATTGAGTAATCCGGTTAATTCGTCATGTTTGCTTTTTAAATTTGCCTCTGCGTGTAAACGAGTTGCAGCCATGTTTTCAAAGCGGTTATATAAACTATATAGTTCTGGACTATTTGGTTTAATAGAGTGAGTAGGCATATTACCTTTTGCTAATATATCACTGGCTAGGGCAAGTTCAGCTATAGGTTTGAATATGCTATTACTAATCAATCGTTTACCAATTAAAGCAATAACAATAATTGCGCTAAAAAAAGCGAATATTGTTTTTATAAATTTTGCGTTAGCGTGATCAATAAATTCACCTGTCGATAATGTGATATAAATATCTAAATTATTATTGTGTAAATCTTTATAAATAACAGCTCGATGAAAAACCTTATTTACACCCTTGTCATCTTTAAATACAGTGAGTTTTTTTTCGCTATGTAAGAAGTTTTTATTGGTTATTTTTTTACCTAAATTACTTGGTGTGCTGGGGTAGTCTGCCAGTATTAATCCATTTGAATCTGCAATAATCGCATTAGCTCCCTTTGGTAATTTAGTTTCGTTTAATGCAATATTCCACCAATTGAGTGCAATAACGCTAACCAATACTCCTTTAAGCTGGTTACTTTCATCAATAATAGGGTAAGCAAAGTTTACGCTAGGCGCTTGTATGCTTCTATCATGTTGAAAATATCCTACGGAGAGACCATTACCACTGATGGCATTTTTAAAATATTGTCGGTCACTAATATTTACATTTTTTACGCGTCCATTAGTTACACATTTTAAATTTCCTTGGGTATCAACCACACCAATATTAGCAATGTTTTTATGTAACTCTTTAATATGAAAAAATATTCAGGGCATTTGGATGGTAGCTCTTGATTTTTGGCTATTTTTTTTGCTAAAAATTGAGTAAGCTGTTCAACTTCGTTAATCATTATTATTTGATGCTGAGTGAAGTGCTTAGCAATATTAACAACTCTTTCTTCACTTTTTTCAATGGCAGTATCGCGCTCAGCCCATAGCGCTATAAATGTTACAACAACACCTGGAATACTTATTAATATTAGCAAGCGGTAGAGCTGGCTTTTGAGGGATGAAGTGAAAATATACCGTCCTTTTATTTGAATTACGAAACATGATTGTAGTCAACAATTGCAAAAACAACCATAAATGTCCTGTGATTGTTTTATAACTACTCACTCTACAAACATAGTGTGCAAAGATGATTTAAACAGATAGTTGTTTTGTTTAATGAATGATTTAATAGCCTCATCAACTTATTCCTCAGAGTGAATTAAAAAATGAAAATATCAAAAATACTTACAGCTTATGCAACTCAAGATGGCGATGGCGTGAGCATTAGCCGCATACCTGGGTTTGATGGTAAATATTTAGATCCATTTTTAATGATTGATGAGCTTAAGTCAGACGACAAAAAAGATTATATGGGAGGCTTTCCTGAGCATCCGCACCGAGGTATTGAAACGTTTACTTATATTCTAAAAGGTGGCTTTGAACATCGAGACCAAATGGGTAACAAAGAAGCAATTAAAGCAGGTGATGTGCAATGGATGAGTACAGGGCGCGGCGTCATGCACAGTGAAATGCCACTCGCTGATGCTATAGATGGTCTGCATGGCTTTCAAATTTGGATCAATATGCCAAGCGCACAAAAAATGCGTGATTCACGTTATCAAGATACGACTAAAAATCCAGCCCCGAGTTTCACAAACACGCAAGGTGTGACGTTAAAAGCGCTTGCGGGATCGTGGCAGTTCGAAAGTGAAACGCTTTCAAGTCCTCTGCAAAGTTTAGCTGCTAATGCGGCGCTCGCTGATATTACATTACCTGCTGGTAAAAGCATTTATTTAGAGCCTTTTAGCCAACAAAAAGTAATGCTTTATATACATAGCGGCTCACTAATAATGAGCGACAATCAAACAATATCAGCGGGTAAGTTACTTATTTTAGAACCAGGCAGTGACATTAATATTAGCTCTGAGTACGGCGCTGGTGTTTTGGTTTTAGCAGGCGATCCACTTAATCAGCCGATTGCTCATATGGGACCGTTTGTAATGACGACGCAAGCTGAAGTACAGCAAGCAGTGCGTGATTATCAAAACGGCGAGTTTGGCAAAATTTAACGGTATTTTTAGGAGAGTTTTGTGGGATTATTAGTTAACGGCCAATGGCAAGATAAATGGTACGACACCGATTCAAGTAACGGTAAGTTTGAACGCGAAACGGCGCAGTTACGTCACTGGGTAACTGCAGATGGTAGCGCTGGAATAACGGGCGAGGCAGGTTTTAAAGCTCAAGCGAACAGGTATCATTTATATGTGTCACTTGCGTGTCCTTGGGCGCATCGAACGCTTATATTTAGAGCGTTAAAAGGGCTGCAAGATTTAATTACGGTGTCGGTTGTTAGCCCTGACATGCTTAATAGTGGTTGGGCTTTTGATACGCAAAACCACAGTACTGGCGATGCATTATTTAATAGTAATTACTTACATCAAGTGTATACAAAAAATAACCCTGAGTATTCTGGGCGAGTCACCGTTCCCGTATTGTGGGATAAAAAGCTCAATAAAATTGTTAGTAATGAGTCTGCCGATATTATACGTATGTTCAATAGTGCGTTTAATGAATTAACAGGTAATAACGATGATTACTATCCTGAGGCACTGCAACCAAAAATTGACGAATTAAATACACTGATTTATCCAAATATAAATAATGGTGTTTATCGTACGGGCTTTGCTACAACTCAAGATGCGTATGAAGAGGCGTTTAACGATGTATTTAAAGCACTCGATACAGTAGAGGGGATACTGAGCAAGCAGCGCTATTTAGCAGGTAATAGGCTCACCGAGGCAGATTGGCGATTATTCACCACTCTCATTCGGTTTGATAGTGTTTACATTGGCCATTTTAAGTGTAATTTACGCACAATTGAAAGCTACCCTGCACTTAGCGGATACCTCAGAGAGCTTTATCAAGTTAAAGGTGTGGCTGAAACAGTTGATTTTTATCATATTAAGCGTCATTACTACTTTAGTCACACAATGATCAACCCAACGCAAGTTGTGCCAAGGGGTCCAAGTATTGATTACTTATCTGATCATGGTAGAAATGTTTAACGTTTAAGCAAACAGCCTAACAAGCCAGCCGTATTTTCTTACCAAGCTGTTTTCGCCTTTCCCTGCTTGTAAAACTGCACCGGCTAAAAAGGCACTTGTTAGTCCCACTTTAGTTGCGGCAAAACGCTTTAGTCTGTATTGAAACGCTGCATGATGTTGGCGTTTTAACTCACTGCGCGTATCCATTTGCTTACTCAGAGTATCAACGTTTTTATTAGGTGCTTTAATTAAGTAGTTAACTAACATAGTAATTTCCTTATAAGTTAAACAGCTGTTTCAAGCTTTTAAGTGTTTTACTAAAGCCAATTTTATTACTCAGGTAAACTGTATTTTTCCAAAGCCATGCTAAACAAGCAACTTGCAGCAAAGTAGCTGTTGCAATACTCAGCCATACTGACCCAAAAAGATCATATACACCGTATCCAACAGCACCTAGAAATCCTGCCCACAACAAAACCAAACCACTGGCAAAACAGCCTAAAAATATAGTGATCAATGCAAGCGATCTAAGCGATAACCGCCATTCAGCTTTGGCAAGCTGATGGGTGATCTTTCCTTGAGTTTGGTAATCATCCTTGAGCTGCTTAGAGTACTCTAAAAGCTTTGCAATATGATCTTGCCAATCGTCCTTTTGACTCTGCTGCTCAGTAGTTTGGTTTTGCGCTTCACCATCCTTGGCTGCGTTTGTTTGTGGGTTATTCATCACTACTTACGACGAAATAGTGATGTAATCAGCATACCCGCAGCAAAAGCAATACCCGCGGTTGCTAATGGATTTTCAGAAGCAAATGCACGTGTTTTAGCACTACATTCACTTAACTTTTCACGTGCAATAAGTTGTTTTTCGCTTAGTGCTTCTGCTGAGCTAGAAGCGCCTTTACGAACGCTGCTTTCAGCTGTTGCAGCCTTATTCGAAAGTGCATCTACAGCATCGTGTGCCGCTGACGTTGCTTTCTCTGTAAGCGGAGCTTCGGTGTTTGTTGGCTTAACATCTGAAGTCGTATTTGGTTTAGCGTTTGTTGCAGTAGCCATAATCAATCCTTAATAAGTTAAAATTTAAATAGCGATTTAAATTATGCAACGATTGAACCAAACGTAGGTTTTTATTTAATCTATTGATTTAATTGTTTTTTTGTTTTTATACTTGTTGTTGTTTATTTTTTATTGAAAATAAATAGTAACTATTACCACCTGTCTGAGTAAATTTTACAAAACAGATAAAAAGAGTCAAAAAATTACAAATATTCACTGCTTATTCAGTAAGTCGAGTTTGTAAATAGAAAGTTATCAGAAACAAAGAAAGTTTTTTCTATACTCTTATTTCACTTTTTCCCACGTAATTCAATCGCTTTGCTTAACCCCTTATTTTTTCTAGCTTTGAGACTCGTTAAAGCTGGTCAGCTTACTTGACAAAAAGGCTTGTCAAGCCCTAAACTGGAGCACTGTGGTGAAAAGTGGTTTTTTGTGGATCAAAATAATCAAATGTTGATTAAAATAATTTAAAGCAGGCATTTTATGTTTCGTGGCGCAAGTTCGCTGAGTTTAGATGATAAGGGGCGTTTTGCGGTACCGACCAAGTACCGAGAATCTCTATTGTCTGAAGATCAGGGAACGGTTATTTGTACCGTCGCATTAAATGAGCCGTGTTTATGGCTGTATCCGCTGGCTGAGTGGCTCGAAATAGAAAGCCGGTTAGCTAAAATCTCCAATATGAACCCACGGGCTCGTCGAATGCAACGCATGTTGCTTGGCAATGCTACTGAATATCAACTTGATAAAAATGGTCGAATTTTGCTTGCGCCGTCGTTAAGGGCTCATGCATCGCTTGGCAAAAAAATCATGCTAGTTGGTTTGATGAATAAATTTGAAATTTGGGATGAGGCGCGTTGGCACGAACAAATGCAACAAGATACTGAGCTTGAAAGGCTTGGCGATTTTGAACCTAACCAAGATTTAGATAATTTTACACTCTAACAGCACAAAAAAAGGCAAATATTAGCTAATGACAGCGCAATTTGAACACGTATCCGTATTAATGGACGAAACCATCGATGCCCTCGCAATTAAGCCAGACGGTATATACATGGATGGTACGTTTGGACGTGGCGGCCACTCTGGACAAATATTAGCACGCCTTGGTGATGAAGGTCGCCTGCAAGCAATTGACCAAGATCCACAAGCGATACAGTCAGCTGAAAAATTTGCTGATGATCCACGTTTTGCAATTGCACACACTCGCTTTTCAAACTTATACGAAGTAGCTGAGCAAAACGATCTAATTGGTAAAGTGGATGGCATTTTATTAGACATTGGTGTCTCGTCGCCACAACTTGATGACGCTGCGCGTGGTTTTAGTTTTATGAAAGATGGGCCTCTGGATATGCGTATGGACCCAACAACAGGTCGCAGTGCTGCACAGTGGTTAGCAGAAGCTGAGTTAGATGATATTACTCACGTAATTAAAAAACTGGGTGAAGAAAAATTTGGTAAACGCATTGCACACAAAGTACTCGAAGTTCGTGAGCACACGCCAATCACAACAACAAAGCAACTTGCTGACCTTGTTGATGAAGCCGTACCGGTAAAAGATAAGTTTAAGCACCCTGCAACACGTACTTTTCAGGCGATTCGTATTTACATTAATAGCGAGCTTGAAGAAATTCAAACAGCGCTACAGTCTGCAGTTAAAGTGTTAAAGCCCGGCGGACGTTTAGTGGTGATTTCTTTTCACTCACTAGAGGATCGTATTGTAAAACAGTTTATTAGAAAACAGAGTAGGGGAGAAGTGTTACCCAGAGGTCTGCCGTTAACTGACGCACAAATAAATAAAAATCTGACGTTAAAAGCAGTGGGTAAGGCTATTAAGCCAAGTACTGTTGAAGTAGAGCGTAATCCACGTTCTCGTAGTTCTGTACTTAGGATTGCACAGAGGTTGGGATGAGTAAAAAAGCGAGCTATCGTCAACCCAATTTATTCTTTGAAATATTAAAAGGCCTAGGTGCTAATAAGCTAACCTCGGCCTTATTGGTTGTGATATTCGCTTCTAGTTTGGCTGTTGTGCAAACAACACACTTAGCTCGAGGGCAGCTAATAAAGCAAGACCAATTATTGCAAGAGCGCGATGAACTTGATTTAGAGTGGCGCTACTTACTTGTTGAAGAGGAGTTTTATTCTCAGCATGCGCGTATTGAAGAAGTAGCTATATCACAATTAAAAATGAAACGACCTACCAGTCAAGATGAGCAGGTAATAATAGTACAATGAGAACTAGAGGTAAAAAACCAGTCACTAATTTAATCACATGGCGCTTTATGTTGGTGTGTGTAGTTGTGTTTATGGTATTTGTAACCCTGGTGTCTCGCGCTGCCTATTTACAAGTAATAGAGCCTGATAAAGCCCGTTCAGAAAGTGATAAACGTACTGTACGTGTTGAAAAGCTTCATGTACAACGCGGAATGATTTTTGACCGCAATGGCAAAGAACTAGCGGTAAGTGTGCCTGTTGTAAGTGTATATGCTGATCCTAAAGCATTACATAAATCGCTTGTTTCTAAAGTAATCAAACAAGCACGTAAAAGCGGCGAAGATCACTTATCATTAACTGAAAATATCGCTGAGCTTGATAAACGTACTGCACTTTATTATAAAAACGATTTACGCTGGCGTGAGCTCGCTGATGTACTGCGTATTGATCCTAAAAAGATTAACTCTCGACTTTTAAATGATCCTTCTCGTCGTTTTGTGTATTTAAAACGCCAAGTTACTCCTGCTGTTGCAAATTATATCGGTGATTTACGCCTACCTGGCATCCATTTACTTGATGAATCTAAACGCTATTACCCTGCAGGTGAAGTTACCGCGCATGTTATTGGTTTTACTAATATAGACGGCAAGGGCATTGAAGGCATTGAAAAGCTCTACGAAAATGCGTTAACGGGCGAGGAAGGCCGCCGTACCATTCGTAAAGACGCACAAGGGCGTGAGGTAGAAGTACTTGACGAACGAGAACGTGTAGAGCCAGAAAGTATAGAACTTAGTATTGACCAACGAATTCAAGCTATTGCGTATAAGGCCGTAAAATCAGCAGTACTAACTTATAAAGCTACATCGGGCTCAGCTATGGTGGTTGATGTTAAAACTGGTGAAGTACTGGCAATGGTAAATAGCCCTTCATTTAATCCAAATAATTTAAGCGATGCTGCCCCGCATAAGCGTCGTAACCGCGCAATTACCGATTTGTTTGAACCAGGCTCAACTGTTAAGCCTCTAGCCATTTTGGCTGGGCTAGACTACGGCGCCATTCAGGTAGATGACACGATTGATACCTACCCAGGTTGGATGCGTTTAGGGGGAAGTTTAGTCCAAGATACGCGTAACCATGGTGAAATGTCACTACGAGAAATACTAAAATATTCGTCGAATATGGGGGTGACTAAAGTCACTCAGTTGGTACCAAAAGACTACCTGGTTGGTTTGTTTCAAAAGGTTGGGTTCGGATCTGATTCAGGCACGGGTATGGTAGGTGAAAGCAGTGGTTTATTTTACCCAAACCGTCGTTGGTCTGATCACGAAATTGCTGCATTGTCATTTGGTTACAATATTGCTGTTAGTACTGCGCAAATGGCTCGCTTTTATGCCATGTTAGGCGCCGGAGGGGTTAACAGGCCGCTCACTGTATTAAAGCAAGATTCCATCCCTGAAGGGGATCGTGTTTTTCAACAGCAAGATGTTGAAGCGGTAGTACACATGATGGAAAGCGTATTTGAAAGTGGCGGCACAGCACATAACGTTAAAGTTGATGGTTATCGTGCCGCGGGTAAAACGGGTACTTCTAAAAAAGCCGCAGTAGGTGGTTACGGTGATGAATATGTGGGTTATTTTGCAGGCGTGGCGCCAGCAAGTAACCCTCGTTTAGCTGTGGTAGTGATGATTAATGAACCAGGTGGTGATGTTTACTATGGAGGTGCCACCGCTGGCCCTGCATTTGCAGAAATCATCTCTAACGCATTAAGAATATTAAACGTAGCGCCTGACAAGGAAGAGGTTGCGTACGTGAAAGGTAAAGACAACGATGCGTGATTTAAAGGATATTTTAAAATACATCGAAATAGATGCGCCCTCGCAGTTGGTTAATCATTTGCGATTAGATAGCCGAGATGTCAGCCCTGGCGATGTATTTGTAGCAATAAAAGGCCATGAGTTAGATGGCGGGCAGTTTATAGCTAAAGCAATTGAAAATGGTGCTGTGGCTGTTATTGCCGATAGACTTTGCGAGTTTGATGTTCAATTTGAACCGCTTTACTTAGTATCTGAGCTTGGTAAAAAGCTGGCTGAACTTGCGAGTCAATTTTACAACCAGCCTAGCCACAGCCTTGATTTAATTGGCGTAACCGGCACAAACGGCAAATCAACGACCACGGCTATGATTGCTCATCTAGCGCAGTACTGTAATACGCGCTCAGCAATTATTGGAACGTTGGGTTTTGGTCACCCGGATAATTTAACGCCGCTCATTAATACCACACCTTCAACGGTTGATTTACAGCATATTTTGAGCGATTTAAATTCGCAGCATAAAAAGCTGGTAGCCATGGAAGTGTCATCTCATGGGTTAGTGCAGCAGCGCGTTGCAAAGTGTGAGTTTAAAGCAGCTGTGTTTACTAATCTTTCGCGCGATCATCTAGATTACCATGGTGATATGGCAAGTTACGGTGATGCGAAACTAATGCTTTTCCGTGACTTTGAGCCGCAAGTTGTAGTGCTTAATCAAGATGATTCTCAAGCTGAGCAATGGCTTGAAAAGTATGATTTTAATGACCTCATTTGTTATGGCCGCAAAAACTTAGCTCCTAAGAATGCCCGATACGTTTATTTTTCTGATGTTGAATATTCAAGTGAAGGTATTTCAGCGCAGTTATCGACGAGTTGGGGTGGTATGTCGATTAAATCGCCGCTGTTTGGCGAATTCAACTTATATAACTTAACGGCAGCGCTCGCTACATTATTAGGGCTTGGTTATCCGCTTGAGCAATTAGTTGCAGGTTGTGCGCAGTTACAGCCAGTCGCTGGTCGAATGCAAGCATTTAGCCAAACAGGCATGCCAACGTGTGTTGTTGATTACGCACATACACCCGATGCGCTTGCGCTTGCATTACAGGCATTGCAGCTACATGTGCCAGGTGGTGTAAGTTGTGTATTTGGCTGTGGTGGTGATAGAGATAAAGGTAAGCGTGCATTAATGGCGCAAGCTGCTGAGCAAAACGCTAATAAAGTGATTATTACCAGTGATAACCCTCGCTCGGAAAACCCTAATGATATTATTGCTGATGTGGCTGGCGGTTTAGTAAGTCCTCAAAATGCACATTTAGAGGCTGATAGAGCAACTGCAATTCGTTTTGCTATAGAAAATGCTACAGCTGATGACGTTATTTTGATTGCAGGTAAAGGCCACGAAGATTATCAAATTATAGGCGATAAGCGAATCGACTTTTGCGATCGCCGGTATGTACAAGAACAACTAAAAAAAGCAGTAAGAGGGATAACACAATGATCCCAATGGATTTTGATTGGTTAGCTAATGTGCTAACAACCGATTATCAAGGTGATAATCAACACGTGCTTAATATAAATACTGATACTCGTACAGTGTGCGATGGAGAAGTGTTTTTAGCACTTAAAGGGCCAAATTTTGATGGGCATAAATTTATAGCTGAAGCTAAACAAAAAGGCGCTATTGGCGTTATTGTTCAGCACAAAGTTAATGTAGATATTCCACAATTTATAGTAAGCGATACACGTATTGCACTAGGTGCAATTGGTACTGCTGTTATGGCGCAAGTGGCGCCTAAAACAATTGCAATTACAGGGAGTGTAGGCAAAACCACCGTAAAAGAAATGTGTGCGGCAATTTTGTCTGTTCACGGTGATGTATTAGCTACTAAAGGTAATTTTAATAACGATATTGGCGTGCCACTAACATTGTTACGCTTAGAGCCACAACATCGCTTTGCAGTAATTGAGCTAGGTGCAAATCATTTAGGTGAAATTGCGTACACCACTGCAATGACAAAACCAGATGTAGCCGTCGTATGTAATGTTGCAGCGGCTCACTTAGAAGGTTTTGGTAGCTTAATGGGCGTTGCTAAAGCTAAAGGTGAAATTTTTGACGGCCTAAAAGATGACGGCGTTGCGATTGTTAACTGCGACAGTGAGTTTAGCCAGTATTGGTTAGATAAGCTTGAAGGGCGTAATGTTAAACGTTTTTCTACGACCGAAAAGCTAGACATTTGGGCAGAGAACATCACGCTTGATGCCAATGCGCGAGCGAGTTTTACGCTTTGCACTAAAAACAAGCAAGTACCTGTTACTTTGGCGCTACCTGGTAAGCACAATATTAGTAATGCACTTATTGCAGCAGCACTGACCAGTGAATTTGATGTAACCCTTGAAGAAATAGCCAATGCGCTTGCTACAATGGGTGATGTAAAAGGGCGCGTTAATTTAATTGAAGTATCTGATTTACTCACCGTGGTTGATGATACCTATAATGCCAATGTTAAGTCGGTAAAGGCTGCGATTGACTTGTTAAGTGATATACATGGTCACCGTATTTTAGCACTCGGGGACATGGGTGAGCTAGGTGAAGATGCACGTAAGTACCATCAAGAAGTTGGCGAGTATGCACTTGAGCAAGGGATTGATGAGTTATTTACATTAGGCGTATTAAGTAAATACGCAAGTGATGTGTTTGAACTCCCTAATCGCCACTTTTCGAGCCGCGAACAAATGCAGCAAAAAATTCAAGAAAGTATTAATAAAGTGAATAAAAAACAACAATAGTAGTGAAAGGATCGCGCAGTTCTCGCATGGAATTATTAGTAACCGATTTAGTTAATGGCCAGCAACAAGCCATCAATGGAGTATCATAATGTTAGTTTGGCTGGCAGAGTATTTAACACAGTATTTTAGTGGTTTTCATGTTTTTTCGTATTTAACGCTACGTGCCATTTTAGGTATTTTAACTGCGCTAATTATGTCTCTTTATTTAGGGCCTAAATTAATTAGTGGTTTACAACGTATGCAAATAGGTCAAACAGTTCGCGACGATGGTCCACAATCGCATTTGTCTAAGTCGGGTACACCGACTATGGGTGGCTTACTTATTTTAGCGGCTATTTTTACCAGCACGCTACTTTGGGCCGATTTATCAAATAAATACGTGTGGGCAACACTGTTTGTAATTGGCTCTTTAGGTATTGTTGGCTTTGTTGATGATTACCGTAAAGTTATTCGTAAAGATCCAAAAGGTTTAATTGCTAAGTGGAAGTACTTTTGGCAATCGGTCATTGCATTAGTTGTCGCTACTGCTTTGTATTTTACCAGTGCACAAGCGTCTGAAACATCTCTTGTTGTTCCATTTTTTAAAGACGTATTACCGCAATTAGGTTTGTTTTATATTGTGCTTACGTATTTTGCGATAGTAGGTACCTCTAATGCTGTAAACCTAACTGATGGACTGGATGGCCTAGCTATTGTACCCACTATTTTAGTGGCTTCTGCACTGGCAATTATTGCTTATTTAACGGGTAACATTAACTTTTCGGCTTACTTACATATACCACATTTACCATTGGCGAGTGAGCTTGTGGTTGTGTGTACCGCCATTGTAGGTGCAGGGCTTGGCTTTTTATGGTTTAACACTTACCCAGCACAAGTATTTATGGGCGATGTTGGTTCATTAGCACTCGGTGGGGCATTAGGTATTATTGCTGTGTTAGTTCGCCAAGAGTTACTGCTTATTATTATGGGCGGTGTGTTCGTTATGGAAGCACTATCGGTCATATTACAAGTTGGCTCGTATAAGCTGCGAGGGCAACGAATTTTTAGAATGGCACCAATCCATCATCATTACGAATTAAAGGGTTGGCCAGAGCCGCGCGTTATTGTGCGCTTTTGGATTATTTCTATTGTGCTAGTACTCGCTGGCCTAGCGACATTAAAGATTCGATAAATGCAGTATTTAAACGAGATAAAAAGTAAACATATAACAGTGCTCGGACTCGGTGTAACCGGTCTGGGCATTGTGCGTTTTTTATTATCTCAAGGTTTTACACCCAAAGTAGTTGATAGCCGAGCAAACCCACCCGGGATTGATTGGTTAAAAGAGCATGCGCCAATTCTAGATACCCACTTTGGTGATTTGGATGATGCAGAGCTTTGCTCAAGCGATATGATTATTATAAGCCCTGGACTTAGCTTAAAAATACCAGCTGTTGCAGATGCAATTAACGCAGATGTTGAAGTGATTGGCGACGTTGAGTTATTTGCACGTATTAATACAAAGCCTGTTGTTGCAGTAACGGGATCTAACGGTAAATCAACCGTGGTTACACTCGCTTATGACGTGTTAAAAGAAGCAGGCTATAAAGTTGCTTTGGGTGGGAATATTGGCACAGCGGTGCTTGATTTACTCAATGATGATTTTGATGTGTATGTACTTGAGTTATCGAGTTTTCAGCTAGATACCACCACGAGTTTAAAGCCGATAAGTGCCACAGTCTTAAATGTGTCTGAAGATCATCTTGACCGCTACGACAGTTACCAAGCTTATATAGATTCAAAGCTTAGTATTTATAATTTCGCAGAGCTTATTATTGTCAATGCAGACGATAGTCAAACACATCCAGTTGAGCGCGATACGGCCCCTCAAATTAACTTTGGTGCTCAACAAGGTGATTACCATTTAGCGCTGCACAATGGCGAAACTCACTTTATAGTTAAAGGCGAAGCTTTTTTACCTGTAAGTACGCTTAGAGTAGTGGGTAAGCATAATTATTTAAATACGCTTGCAGTAATGGCGCTCTTAAGTCCGTTTGCAGTAAGCAAAGAGCAATATAAAAACGCGTTAGGTCAATTTAATGGGTTGGCTCATCGCTGCCAATTTGTAGCTGAGCTTAACGGTGTAAAGTATTTTAACGATTCAAAAGCGACCAATGTTGGAGCAACCATAGCTGCAATAGATAGCTTGGCTAGTGACGGTGAAAATCTGGTTGTTATTGCTGGTGGCGATGCCAAAGGCGCTGATTTAAATGCGCTTAAACCCTACATAGAACAGCATGTAAAAGCATTAATTTGTTTTGGTAAAGATGCAAGTGACTTAGCCGCGATTACCAATAAGAGCTATTTAACTAATAATATGGAAGAAGCTGTTACTTTGGCAAACGTACTTAGCAGTACAGGTAATATTGTTTTATTAGCACCAGCATGTGCCAGCATTGATATGTATAACAACTACATGCAACGCGGTGACGACTTTATTCAATGTGTTATGGCGCAGCAATCATGATTGCTTTTGCCGATATAAGAGATGCATTAACGCCCAAGCCTTCGGCGCAGTTATACGATGTACCGCTATTGTACTGCGTCATAATGTTAATTGGTGTTGGTTTTATCATGGTAACCAGCGCATCAATGCCTACAGCAGAGCGACTGTTTAATGACCCGTACCATATCACTATTCGTCATGGTATGTTTTTGGCAATGGCTTTTGTACTTTTTTGGATCACCGCTTGCGTACCCATGGATTGGTGGAAACGATCAAATCCTTATTTATTAATATTGGGGATGGTGCTATTAATTGCGGTTTTAATTATTGGTCGTGAGGTGAATGGTGCAAAAAGGTGGATACCTATAGGGCCTATTGGATTTCAGGTGGCAGAGGCCGCTAAATTATACTTTTTTAGTTACATAGCAGGTTACTTAGTAAGAAAGCGCGAAGAAGTACAAGAAAACATTAAAGGTTTTGCAAAACCTATTGCGGTATTTGCGGTATATGCGTTGCTTATTTTATTACAGCCCGATCTAGGTACAGTCGTTGTTATGTTTGTAACAACCGTTGGTTTATTGTTTTTAGCCGGTGCTAAGTTGTGGCAATTTTTTGTGCTTATTTTAACGGGAATAGGTTTAGTTGTATTACTTATAATTGTTGAGCCGTATCGTATGGCGCGGGTTGTTGGCTTTTTAGATCCCTGGGATGATCCCTTTGGTAAAGGCTATCAACTCGTTCAATCATTAATGGCTTACAGTCAAGGTGGTTGGTTTGGTCAAGGCTTAGGTAACAGTGTACAAAAACTGCAATATTTACCTGAAGCGCATAATGACTTTATTTTTGCCGTTATAGGTGAAGAACTTGGCTTAATAGGCGTTGTAAGTATTTTAATGGTACTAGCTACTTTAGTATTTAGAGCGTTATTAATTGGTCAACAAGCACTAAAATGCGGTAAAGAATACGAAGGTTACTTTGCATTTGCTATTGGCATTTGGTTTGCTTTTCAAACCATGGTGAATGTAGGTGCAAGTGCGGGTATTTTACCAACTAAGGGTTTAACCCTGCCGTTTATTTCTTATGGTGGCTCAAGCTTGTTAATTATGACGATTGCCACAGGTATTTTATTACGCGTAGATTTTGAGACTAAAATGGCAACCAAACAAGCCACCTCACGCGGAGGTAAGCGATGAGTAAAAAATTAGTAGTAGTGGCAGGCGGTACGGGCGGACACATTTTTCCCGGTATTGCAGTAGCCGATTATTTAAAACAGCAGGGTTGGCAAGTTAGCTGGATCGGCACACCAGATCGAATGGAAGCGAGCGTTGTACCTAAGCATAATATAGATATTGATTTTATTAATGTAAAAGGTGTTCGTGGTAACGGTTTAAAGCGTCTTATTAAAGCCCCATTCATGGTAATTAATGCAGTATTGCAGGCGCGTAAGGTATTGAAAGAACAGCGTCCTGATGTAGTACTCGCAATGGGCGGTTATGTTACGGGTCCAACGGGAATTGCCGCAAAAAGTTTAGGTATCCCGCTGGTTATTCACGAGCAAAACGCTGTAGCGGGTATGAGCAATAAACTATTAGCTAAGGTGGCTACACGTGTATTAGCTGCATTTCCAAGTGCTTTTGCACAGGGTCAAGCCGAACTAGTAGGTAATCCAGTTCGCCAAAGCGTTATGAATATAGCCAAACGCGATGTATCAAGTCCTATTAACATTTTAGTGGTTGGTGGGTCGCTTGGTGCACAAGTGCTTAATCAAACATTACCAGAAGCATTTAAAGTACTAAATAATACAGCTCCTATAAGCGTGTGGCATCAAACAGGTAAGGGTCATTTATCTACTGTAGAAACAGCTTATAAAATGCATAGCTTTGCGGATGGCAATGCAAAAATAGCTGAATTTATTGATGATATGGATGCAGCATATAGCTGGGCTGACATTGTTGTTTGCCGTGCGGGTGCATTAACTGTTAGCGAAATTGCAGCGGCAGGTAAAATGGCCGTTTTTGTTCCGTTTCCACATGCCGTGGACGACCATCAAACAGCGAACGCACAATATTTAGTAATGGCTAATGGCGCATTATTAATGCCACAAGGGCAGTTTAATAAACAATCTATAGTTGAACTTTTAAGCCCGTACTTAGCCCAACCTTCATTAATTACTGAAATGGCTACAAATGCAAAAAAACAAGCCATTTTAGATGCCACAGCAAGCGTAGCTGCGCACTGTGAGCAAGTAACAAATAAGAGAAAATAAGTGAAAGAAACGTCAGTACAAGAAAAACACACACGCCCTGCAATGCGCCGAATAGAAACCATCCACTTTATTGGTATTGGTGGAGCGGGTATGGGCGGTATTGCTGAAGTACTCGCTTTTGAAGGCTATCGTATTACAGGATCAGACATTGCCCATAGTGCTATGACAGATCGTTTAATTAAAGCCGGTGCTGAAGTATTTATTGGTCATCATGAAAATAATGTAAAAGATGCCAACGTGGTTGTTGTTTCAAGTGCGATTGATGAAACCAATCCAGAAATTATTGCAGCAAAAGCAGCAAGAGTTCCCGTTGTACGCCGTGCAGAAATGCTCGCAGAGCTGATGCGTTTTAGGCACGGTATAGCGATTGCCGGTACGCATGGCAAAACAACAACAACAAGTTTAATTGCGAGCATTTATGGACAAGCAGGGCTCGATCCGACGTTTATTATTGGTGGCTTGTTAAATAGCGCAGGTAGTAACGCAAAAGTAGGCAAAAGTGATTTTTTGATAGCTGAAGCTGATGAAAGCGACGCATCGTTCTTACATTTGCAGCCTATGGTATCAGTGATCACAAATATTGAAGAGGATCACATGGAAACTTATGGCGGCAGTCTTGAAAAAATGAAAGACACTTATGTGGATTTCATTCACAACCTGCCGTTTTATGGTTTAGCTGTTGTATGTATTGATTCTGAAGTTGCTGCTGAGCTTATCCCGCGCTTTGGTCGCCCAGTTATCACGTATGGCGAATCGAAGGATGCTGATTACCGCATGAGCGACTTTAGCCAATCAGCTAATACGTGCACATTTACAGTAACTAACAAGCAAGGTGAGTGTTTAACTGCCACGTTGAATATGCCTGGTAGACACAATGCGCTTAATGCTACAGCTGCGATTGCTGTGGCAAAAGATCAAAATATTGCTAACTATGCAATTTTAGAAGCATTGCAAAATTTTGAAGGTATTGGTCGACGTTTTCAGCATTACGGTGACTTTGAAAACGAACGCGGCAATGTGATGTTAGTTGATGATTACGGGCATCACCCTTCAGAAGTCGCAGCAACGATAGCAGCAATTCGTGAAGGGTGGCCGGATAAGCGTTTAGTTATGGTGTATCAACCGCATCGATTTACACGTACGCGTGACTTGTACGAGGATTTTGTAAAAGTATTAGCGGATGTGGATCAGTTATTATTACTCGATGTATATAGCGCCGGCGAGGAGCCAATTGTAGGAGCAGATAGCAAAAGCCTATGCCGTAGCTTACGCCAACGTGGTAAAGAGCCGTTACATGTAGCTTCAAGTTCAGAGCTTGCAGGCGCGTTAGCCGACTGCTTACAAAATAATGATTTAGTATTAACCCAAGGTGCAGGTAATATAGGGCAATTAGTAAAAGCTTTAGCTGCAACGGGTATGTCGATAGAAAAACTTAAACAAGGTGAAGTATGACTCAGGCAAATGCACAATTTGGAAAAGTAGCGGTGTTGTTAGGTGGAAACTCAGCAGAGCGTGAAGTGTCATTAAAATCTGGTCAGGCTGTTTTAAATGCACTACAAAATTGCGGTGTTGACGCAATTGCGTTTGATCCACAAAGTCGTTCTTTATGGGAATTAAAAGAGTTAAATGTAGAGCGAGTGTTTATTGCTCTGCATGGTCGTGGCGGCGAAGATGGTACGGTACAAGGTGCACTTGAATTTATGAACCTACCTTATACAGGCAGTAATGTATTAGGTTCGGCACTTGCTATGGATAAAATTCGCTGTAAGCATTTATTTAAATCAGCGGGCTTGAGTACCGCACCTTATGCTGTTGTTGATGCAAAGAAAGGTTTTGATGCAACCGCGATAATGAATAAATTTAAAAAAGTAATGGTTAAGCCATCGCACGAAGGTTCAAGTATAGGGATGGCACAAGCAAGCACAGCACAAGAACTTGAAGAAGCACTGGCCAACGCATTTAAGTTTGACAGCCAAGTGCTTGTTGAGCAATGGATTACAGGCAGAGAATTTACCATTACTGTGTTAGGCGACGATGTACAGCCTGTCATTGAAATGACGACACCAAATGGTTTTTACGATTACCAAGCTAAGTATCAATCAAATACAACGCAGTATCATTGCCCTGCAGATTTATCAGAGCAAGATACTAAGTACTTACAAGCTATATCGCTAGATGCATTTGATTTAGTGGGCGCTAGTGGCTGGGGTCGTGTTGATGCGATGCAAGACGAGCAAGGTAACTTTTATCTTCTTGAAGTAAATACAGTGCCAGGAATGACCGAAAAGTCCTTAGTGCCTATGGCGGCAAAAGCAAATGGGGCAAGTTTTGAGCAATTAGTTGTTCGCATTTTGGAGCAAACCCTTTAATATGCATCCCCTTTTAGAAAAAGCGCGACAAATCAAACAGCAACTAAATTGGTCGCTGATTTTTGGGGTCAGTTTTTTTCTGCTTGTGGTTATTAGTTTAGTACAAATAACCAAGGGTGTGTCTGATTGGTTAGTTGAGAATAAAGATGCCCAGATAAAGCATTTAACGGTGCAAGGGGATCCAAGGTACACCGATGAAACCGCAATAATAAAAGCAATAAAAAAAGCGGACTTAAGTAGTTTTTTTGAGCTAGATGTAAAGCATGTACAACAATTAGTGCAAGATCTACCTTGGGTTTCTACTGTTTCGGTACGTAAACAATGGCCTGATACAATACAAGTATATGTTGTTGAACACGAAGTGGTAGCACATTGGAATAGCGATCTATTACTTAACCAAAGTGGTCTAGCATTTGAAGCTAGTAGCGATAAAATAGAGAATGATTTACCCCAGTTATTTGGACCAGAGGGCAGCGAAGAAGAAGCGTGGATTGCTTTTAAGCAATTTGATGAAATGCTAAGAGTTAATGGTCTAACGTTAACAAGTTTAGCATTGTCGGAGCGATTTTCTTGGCAACTTTGGCTAGATAACGGAATACGTCTAAATTTAGGGCGTAAAGATAAAGCCAAGCGTGTACAACGTTTTATAGACGTTTATCCACGAGTGGAACAACGTGCAGATGCACAAATAGATACAATAGATTTACGGTATGATACCGGCCTTGCAGTGAGCTTTAAACCAGTGCAAGAAGAACAAATACAAAATAAGAGTAAGGCATGACTAAGTCAGCAGAAAGAAACCTCGTGATTGGATTAGACGTTGGCACCTCGAAAGTGGTTGCCACGGTAGGTGAAATCACCGCAGATAACAAGCTCAGCATTGTTGGTGTGGGCAGCCAAGTATCTCATGGAATGGATAAAGGCGGCGTTAACGATTTAAACTTAGTGTCTGAGTCTATTCGCCGAGCAATAGACGAGGCCGAGTTGATGGCTGATTGTCGTATTAGCTCTGTGTATTTGGGTATTTCTGGTAAGCATATACAGTGCCAAAACGAAAGTGGTGTAGTAGCAATTAACAACACCGAAGTCACTGAAGAAGATATTGAAAATGTAATTCATATTGCGCGCTCTGTGCCTATTTCGGCAGAGCGTAAAATGCTACACGCATTACCACAAGAATATAGTATTGATATGCAAGAAGGGATTAAAAACCCACTTGGCATGAGCGGCGTGCGCATGGAAGCACGTGCACACATCATTACGTGCTCAAATGATATGGCAAAAAATATCGAAAAATGCGTAGAGCGCTGCGGTCTTGAAGTCGATCAACTAATTTTTACTGCATTAGCGTCGTGTTATTCTGTGCTAACAGATGACGAAAAAGAGCTAGGTGTTGCAGTACTTGATATTGGTGGTGGTACAATGGATATCACGATTTATATCAATGGTGCACTTCGCCACTCTGCTGTTATTCCTGTGGCGGGCAACCAAGTGACGGGTGATATTGCAAAAATATTTCGCACACCTATATCACATGCAGAGTCACTCAAAGTACAATACGCATGTGCAAGCAGCCAAATGGCAAGTAGTGAAGACACGATTGAAGTACCAAGTGTAGGCGGACGACCAGCAAGATTGATGTCTCGCCATACATTATCTGAAGTGGTAGAGCCTCGTTTTAGAGAATTATTTGAGCTTGCGATGGAAGAAATTCGTCGTTCAGGCTTAGAAGACCAAATTGCGGCAGGACTCGTTATTACAGGCGGGACTGCTAAAATGACTGGCGCGATGGAAGTGGCAGAAGATATTTTCCAAATGCCAGTAAGAATAGGTAAACCAATCGGGATGGTTGGTTTGACAGACTATGTAGATGATCCTTCATACGCAACCGCTGTTGGTTTGTTACAATACGGACGTACTATGCAATCGATGAATGCACAAAAGTCGAAAGCAGAGGATAACAATAATTGGTGGAGCCGCATTACTAAATGGTTCCAAGGCGAGTTTTAATACTCAAGTCGGAGAGTAAACATGTTTGATATAATGGAACAACACAGCGAAGAAGCTGTAATAAAAGTAATCGGCGTGGGCGGTGGTGGCGGTAACGCTGTTGAGCACATGGTAAAAAAACAAATAGAAGGTGTGCGTTTTATAGCCGCTAATACTGATGCACAAGCATTACGTAACTCTGCTGCCGATATTACAGTTCAACTAGGTACGCAAATAACCTCTGGGTTAGGTGCGGGCGCAAATCCAGAAGTAGGTCGTCAATCGGCTGAAGAAGATGCAGATACAATTCGTGCCAGCCTCGAAGGGGCCGACATGGTATTTATTGCAGCAGGCATGGGCGGTGGTACTGGTACTGGCGCAGCACCTGTAGTGGCTAAAATTGCTAAAGAACTTGGTATTTTAACGGTTGCAGTTGTAACACGTCCTTTTGATTTTGAAGGTAAAAAACGTGCAGCAGCCGCTGAACAAGGCATTAATGAATTGTCAGAAATTGTAGATTCACTTATTACAATTCCGAACAATAAACTGCTTAAAGTTTTAGGAAAAGGGACTACACTTCTAGATGCCTTCGCTAAAGCTAATGACGTATTATATGGTGCGGTACAAGGTATAGCAGAGCTGATTACACGTTCTGGTTTAATTAACGTGGATTTCGCTGATGTTAGAACTGTAATGTCTGCAATGGGTACTGCAATGATGGGAACGGCGTCTGCGTCAGGTCCTGATCGTGCACAAGAGGCTGCAGAAGCGGCTATCTCAAGCCCACTACTAGAAGACGTTGATTTAACAGGTGCTAAAGGTATCTTAGTTAATATCACCGCAGGTATGGACATTGCGATTGAAGAATTTGAAATTGTTGGTAACCACGTTAAAGCGCTTGCGTCAGAAAACGCAACAGTGGTTGTTGGTGCGGTAATTGATCCAGAAATGACTGATGAGCTACGTGTAACGGTTGTTGCAACTGGTTTAGGCGGTGATCGTCGTCCACAGTTTGGTGTTGTTGATAACGGCTTTAAAAAAGCATCGGGTTCTGACGTTGCAAATACATTAAACCAAACGAGTAGTATGTACGTACCAAGCTTTGCAAGCCAAGATACAAAAACTGAAGAAAATACTGCTACAGCGCAAAGCAAAGAAAAAGCGCCTTCAACGAGTACAAGTAGTGGTTCAAGTTCTTCAGCACAAAATAGTAAAAAAGCGGATAAATCAGAAGGCGGTGATTATTTTGATATCCCAGCTTTTTTACGTAAACAGGCAGATTAACATTTAATAATACTTTTGTTTGAAATATGGTCAAATATTGAAGGGCGAAAGCATTTATGATACACTCCGCCGTCTAACTGTAACTGATTTAAAAGTGAGCGAACCTATGATTAAACAGCGTACGATTGCAGAAGTAGTCAAAGCCATAGGAATTGGACTTCATAAAGGTGAGAAGGTCACAATAACTCTCCGACCTGCGAGCGCAAATACTGGGATTGTATTTCGTCGTGTCGACCTTGATCCGGTTGTTGATTTTGAAACAACACCTGAAGCCGTTGGTGATACGCAGTTGTGTACCTGTTTAATTAACAAAGATGGTGTTCGCTTATCGACTACTGAGCATCTTATTGCAGCGGTTGCTGCAATGGGAATTGATAATCTAATTGTAGAATTAGACAGCTCAGAAGTGCCAATTATGGATGGTAGTGCATTACCATTCATATATCTGTTACAAAAAGGCGGAATTGAAGAACAAAACGTTGCTAAACGCTTTATCCGTATTAAAGAAAAAGTACGCATTGAAGAAGGTGATAAGTGGGCTGAAGTTGAACCATATGATGGTTTTCATATCGACTTTGAGATTGCATTTAACCACCCAGCTATCAATGAAAGTCGCCAACGTATTGGATTGGATATTACCACGCAAAGCTTTATTGAAGAAATTAGCCGTGCGCGTACTTTTGGATTTATGAAAGATATTGAATACATGCATGCAAACAACCTAGCGCTAGGTGGTAGCATGGATAGTGCAGTAGTACTTGATGAATTCAAAGTTTTAAATCCTAACGGCTTACGTTATAACGATGAGTTTGTTAAGCACAAGATATTAGACTGTGTTGGTGACATGTTTATGACAGGTCATAATATTTTAGGTAAAGTAACTGCATTTAAATCGGGTCATGATTTAAATAATAAATTACTTCGTAAAATTATGGCAACAGAGTCAGCATGGGAGTGGGCAACATTTGAAACGCCTGTGACGATGCCTGCACCCGGTCTTGAGTTAGCTCCTGCCTAAAAAATAGTAAAAGTACAGCTTACAAACAGTTAAAAAAATGACGCTAATCAGCGTCA
>NZ_BADT01000058.1 GCF_000239855.1 Pseudoalteromonas sp. BSi20652
AGGATAGCCTGGGAGTTAAAACATACTCTTAAACTTGGGTAAAACACATCAAAACGCGCTGCTTGCTGGCGTTTAAAGGCACCGCTTTTATGTTTGATCGGTTGCATTAATAAACAAGTAACTAAATCACCACCGAGAAGTGAAGGAGAAAACAAGGAGCAGTGACTAACCATTACTCGTGTTTGCTTGTTGAGCTCGGTAGTGAAATACAAGTAGCTTAGCCCTGTTCACTTTGGCTTCTCATTTACTTCTCATTTTCTTCTCTTTGTGCATTACGGTTTTAAAAGCCAATTACTGACAAAGTGGTTAAGAGGCGCTGCGCTTTTAGAGGATAGCGTGGGAGTTAAAATAACAAAAAATAATGAGACTTTGCGCTTCTAACGTCGACAAGCCCGAGTCTACAACAGATGATTTACGGTTGCTAAGGCATAAAAAAAGCCGCATAAAATGCGGCTTTGGAGGTTAGTCTCACTTCACTTTGGGCGTGTCTCCAAAACTTAGTGAATACGTTACCAAGGAACTGTTTGCTAATTTAATTCAATTGCTATGATTAGATAGACTCTAATGCAATTTTAACCATTTCGTTGAACGTGCTTTGACGCTCATCGGCTGGTGTTGCTTCGCCTGTAATTACGTGGTCACTTACTGTAAATAGAGCCATTGCTTTAGCGCCATATTCAGCTGCAACGCCATATAAACCGGCTGTTTCCATATCTACTGCTAGCATACCTAACTTATCTAAATCTTTATAGAACGAGTCATCCGCTTGATAGAATGTGTCGGTTGTAAATACGTTACCTACTTTTGCTTTAATGCCTAGCTCTTTAGCAGCGTTTACGCCATTTAAAAGTAGGTCAAAGTCAGCAATTGCAGCAAAATCACAACCACGAACACGTGCACGGTTTACGTTTGAATCGGTGCTTGCACCTTGTGCAAAAATTACGTCACGAATTTTAATATCTGTGCCAATACCGCCACAGGTACCAATGCGTATAATATTTTTAACGCCAAAGCTTACAATTAGCTCACGTGCATAAATAGACATTGATGGAATGCCCATGCCTGAACCCATAATGCTTACTGGTTTACCTTTGTAAGTACCAGTAAAACCGTACATGTTACGAACGCCTGTTACTTGCACTGCATCATCTAAAAAGTTTTCAGCAATATATTGCGCACGTAGCGGATCGCCAGGCATTAATACTGTTTCGGCGAAATCACCTACGTTTGCACTGATATGCGGAGTACTCATTAATTGTTTTCCTTTTTATTTGGCATTATTAGCTCATTTAAAAAGCTGTCGCCGTAATCAAGCGCAGATAAGTTAAACCACTGTGCCAGTGTTTGACCTATATCTGCAAAGCTGTTGCGCTCACCAAGTGGTGTGTTACGCATACCTGGTTTGTATGCAATAACCGGTACGTATTCACGTGTATGCTCTGAACCAGGAAAGGTTGGGTCACAGCCGTGATCTGCAGTGATCATTAACACGTCATCTGCGTTTAACTCATTCAGTATAGTTGGTAAATAGTCATCAAATTCTTTTAATGCTTTTGCGTACCCTACTGGATTACGGCGATGACCAAATTTTTCATCAAAATCAACTAGGTTAGTAAATATTAAGCTGCGATCTGGCGCGCTTTTCATTACTTCGCTGGTTTTTTCTAATAATTTAATAAGCCCAGGTGCTTTATGCTTTTGGGTTATGCCTTGGTGGGCATAAATATCTGAAATTTTACCTATACTAATTACTTCGCCGCCGTCTTTTGCGAGTACATCTAGCAATGTTGGTGCTGGCGGAAGTACTGAATAGTCTCGACGATTACTCGTTCGAGCAAAGTCTTGACTATTTGAACCCAAAAATGGCCGCGCAATCACTCGCCCTATATTCATTTCATCAAGTAGCGCCCGTGCGATTTCGCAAACTTGATAAAGCTTCTCTAGGCCGAATGACTCTTCATGCGCGGCTATTTGAAACACGCTATCAGCTGAGGTGTAACAGATTGGTTTACCTGTTTTTACGTGCTCTTCACCTAGCTGCTCTAAAATGGTTGTTCCTGAGGCATGGCAATTGCCTAAAATGCCAGGAATACCGGTACGAGCTATAAACTCGTCTATAAATTCTTGTGGGAAACTTGGTTGTGTTTTTGGGAAATATCCCCAATCAAATAACACCGGTACACCGGCCATTTCCCAATGACCTGATGGCGTGTCTTTTCCGCTAGAGATTTCTTTAGCGTAACCCCAAGCACCTTGAGGAGCTTGGCGGTCTGAAATTAAACATGGTTCGCCACCGGCCGCTTCACAGGCATCAACTAATCCTAGTTTTGATAAGTTAGGAAGCGATAATGCTGCGCCTGTTTCGTCATAATATGCTTTTAGTAAGTGAGCGAGTGTATTAGCCCCAAGATCGCCGAATTTATCTGCATCTGGTGCTGCACCGATTCCTAGGCTATCTGCCATTAAAATAATTGCTCTTGCCATTTTGACCTCACTTTGTTTCTAGGTGCTTACTTTATCCGCTCTTTGAATTTTCCGTACAGGACAAAAGTCCTGTTTCATAAAACCTAAACATTATAAATTTGCATTCTTGAGCGAAGCAAAAGAGATTAATCGTGTCTTTTTTGCTATTGTGATCTACCAACAATATATCCTTCTGTGTGGGTGAGAACTTTAGTGACACGAACTACTATTATAGCCATTGCGGGCGCATCTGCGTCGGGCAAATCTCTTTTTAGCCAAACTATATATAACGAGCTGGTTAACGAACTTGAACCTGGCGCTATCGCCATTATTGAAGAAGATGCTTATTACAAGGATCAGTCGCATTTGCCTATGGCTCATCGTACGCAAACGAATTACGACCATCCTGATGCATTTGAACATGCGTTAATGCTTGAGCATTTAACGCAACTTCGTTGTGGTAATTCTGTTGAAGTACCCACATATGATTATGCCCAGCATACACGAAGCGAAAAAACTCGCCGAGTACCAGCTGCAAAAATACTCATAGTTGAAGGTATTTTATTATTGAGTGATAAAGCGCTTAATAAAGAATTTGATATTAAGGTGTTTATAGATACACCCTTAGATATTTGTTTAATGCGTCGTATGCAACGTGATATGGAGCAACGAGGCAGAACGTTACAATCTGTTGTTGAGCAGTATCAAGCAACTGTTAGACCGATGTTTTATCAATTCATTGAGCCTTCGAAGCATAACGCTGATTTAGTGGTGACTCGAGGCGGCATGAATCGCGTTGCGATTGATATAATAAAAAGTAAAATTAAATATTTACTACAAGAATAACAACGGGAAACATTTGTATGACAACATTTATGAGCTTAGTGGGCATGTGTGTGCTGCTGAGCATTGCCTTTGCTGCGTCAACCAATCGCAAGGCAATTAATTTAAGAACCGTTGGTATAGCGTTTGCGATGCAAATTGTTATTGGTGGTTTTGTCCTGTTTTTTGAAGCAGGAAAAAATATGTTAACGAGCATGTCATCCGCCGTTTCGTCGGTTATTGGTTATGCTAATGATGGTATTGGGTTTTTGTTTGGTCCACTTGCATCACAAGACACATTAGGCTTTATTTTTGCAATTCAAGTTTTGCCCGTTATTGTGTTTTTCTCAGCGCTTGTTGCTGTGTTGTATCACCTTGGTATTATGGATTGGATAATCAGGATTTTAGGCGGTGGTTTACAAAAATTATTAAAAACCTCACGCACAGAATCACTTTCAGCAACAGCTAATATATTTGTTGGTCAAACTGAAGCACCGCTTATTGTTAAACCATTTATTGCAACGATGACAAAATCGGAATTATTTGCAGTAATGGTTGGTGGTTTAGCCACTGTAGCAGGCTCTGTAATGGCCGGTTACGTTATTATTGGTGTAGATCTTAAGTATTTAATAGCAGCGAGCTTTATGGCCGCTCCAGGTGGTTTTTTGATGGCCAAGATGATTGTGCCAGAAACTGAAACACCTAAAGATAATTTATCTGATTTAGATATAAATGACGACGATAAACCCGTTAATGTAATTGATGCAGCTGCATCAGGTGCAGCAAACGGTATGCATTTAGCACTTAATGTAGGTGCTATGTTACTTGCTTTTGTCGCGTTGATTGCATTATTGAATGGTTTATTAGGCGGTATTGGTGGGTGGTTTGATTATCCTACTTTAACGCTTCAAGAAATATTAGGTTATGTATTTGCTCCAGTTGCATGGTTACTTGGTGTGCCATGGGATGAAGCAATTATAGCCGGCAGTTTTATTGGTCAAAAGATAGTAGTGAACGAGTTTGTTGCTTACTTAGACTTTATAAATTATCGCGATACGTTAAGCGCGCACACACAAGCTATTGTTACTTTTGCTTTATGTGGGTTTGCTAACTTGTCATCGATAGCCATTTTACTAGGTGGGTTAGGCGGTATGGCGCCTAGCAGGCGGAAGGATATCGCACGCTTAGGGCTCAGAGCAGTGTTAGCAGGATCTATGGCTAACCTTATGAGCGCAGCAATTGCTGGGTTTTTCCTCTCGCTAGCTTAGAAACTTATTGAGATGAACACCGGTGTTGCAAAACAAGAGGATAGCGCTTTAAGGGGTTAAAGCTCTATCTGACTTGAACGATACTTCACCAAGGGCCGCAAGGCCCTTTTATCGTTTTAGGGCTTAATTTTTTAGCCACAACGACTTCAAACCTCAAGCTACTTATCTATTTAACCTTCTTTATGGTTATACATAACTTAAATAAACCAATATCTTAGTAACAAGTTCACATAAATAATTTTTGTGTTTTTCATATTTTCAGCCACACTTATTTTACCCAAACTAACCGAATGACGATTCGCTATTGTGAAATATATTCTTTATTCTCTTTTTTAATTTGCTCTGTGTATGTTCAAGCAAAGGAAGCCCTGCTTGTTGTTACAGAGTTAGCACCACCAAACCAAGTATTGATTAATGGCGAGGTAGCAGGTGAAGGTACTCAGTTTATTAGAGATATTTTTGCCGAGGCCAATTTAACTCCTGATATTCAAATGTATCCTTGGGCACGTGCTTATAAAATTGCTGACGAGTTAAAAAACACCTTTATATACAGCATTGCACGCACTGTAGAACGAGAAGACAAATTTTATTGGATTGGACCAGTGGGACGATTTGAGCTGGGATTTATCGGCTTATCAGAGCGAAATGATTTTATTATAAATAATACTGAACAAGCCAAAGTGTATAAAATTGCAATGCAACGCAATGACTTTTCAACACAAACCCTCACTGAACTTGGCTTTGAAGTTGTTTTAACCTCTGATATTCAAAAATCATACTCTTTATTACTAGCTAAAAAAGTAGATTTAATTGTAGATGATCCTTTATATATGCAGCAGATGAGCGACTATTTAAAGCTCAAACCAGCACACTTAAGGTTTATTTATAAAATAGATGAGCTAACAATTAATGCTTATTTAGCGGCGAATAAAAAAACTGACATACGTTTAATTGAAGTACTACAAGCTGCATTTTTAAAAATAAAGCAAAATAAAGGACTGCCTTATGAAAGATAAATCATTGGAGGTAAGCATGTTTATAAGTGGCAAAATCATCTTTCATTTTTAACTTTTTATACTCTTGGTTAAATCGCTTTATAATATGCCCAGGTACCGATTTGTTAAATGCGATATAATTGCCAGCAAGCTTAGGAAGCGGTAATGCTTGCAGCTTCACCACGTCATCGACTTTATATCCAAAAGGTTCTAGCTGATACTTTATTGTAAATTTTGAGCCTAAAATTAGATCTATTTTTCTTTTTAAAAACAAATCCATATATTGCTTTTCGTCTCCAAACATTAGTAAGTTTTCGCCCGCTTTAAAACCAATTTCATTTACTAATGACTCGTATATATCACCCCTTACAATTCCTAAAGAAAACTGCTTTGCATCTTTTAAATTATTTACACTCACTTGCTTATTAGATTTGAGCTTATAAAAAAAGTTTCGCTAGATGCCAACGGTCCAATCCAATTAAATAGAGGTTCACGTTCGGTGTTTTTAGCTATCGAAATAATGCCAGAGTGAGGGTCTTTTTGAACTAAGTTATAAGCACGTTTCCAAGGAAACAATTTAAACTCGCAGGTTATATCAATAGCTGTACAAATATCTTTTACAATATCGAGATTAATTCCAACAAGCTGATCGTTGTCGTTTTTAAAATTATAGGGAGAGAAATTATCGGTATAAATTACAAGCTTAAACTCACTTGCATTAGCACAATGACTTAGAAGAATAAAAAAAATATTAGTAGTGACTTAATAATAGCAATACCATTTAGTTAATTTACATTAATTATATGCGTTGCTTAGTTTGAGTCAAATTTCAGACACAAAAAAAGCGCCATAAGCGCTTTTTTTTATTTTACTTTAAAAAAGTAAAATTATACAGCTGTGATGTTATCAGCTTGAGGACCTTTTTGACCTTGTGAAAGAGTAAACTCTACACGTTGGCCTTCAGCTAAAGTTTTAAAACCTTCGCTTTTGATTGCTGAGAAATGTGCGAAAACGTCTGGGCCATTTTCTTGCTCGATGAAACCAAAACCTTTAGACTCGTTAAACCACTTAACTGTACCTGATACGATGTTAGACATTGTAATATCCTGATATAAAATAAAAATATGCTCATAAGAGCGGGTGTAGCAAAAAATGAGATGGTACTTTAAAAACTTCAGGACGGTACTACAAGTATTACTTATACAACATCGAAATGGAGATTTATAGCTTACATGCTTTCTTTCTAGCTGCAGCCCACTATATAGAATTAGAAAAATATGTCAAGTACTTATCCATTATAGAACAATAAACAACCAAAATAGTTTTATACTCACTACTAAAATTCAAATTCTAAAGCGAGCCTAAAGCTATGATTTTTTTCAGATTGACTGACTTCTGTAATAAAACCCGCTTCCCATTTTAATTGTTTTTGCCCATCAAAACGCTGTAAACCTATAAAGCCAGGGCCAATTCCTACAAAGTCTTCGCCTACAAAAACTTCAATAGAAGGTTGAAAAGCAGAACGATAACGGTATCTATATTGCGCTCTAAACTCACTTTCCCATTCGTTTTGAATATCCTGTCCCCATTCGTATACTAAAAAAGCATTCATGGTTAAGCTGGTTTTACCAAACTCTTTTTCAAGCACAAAACCTGTAGTCGCTTCGTATACATCGTCATCATGTTGTTTTTCTAACTCAAACAACGCCCCCCAATCAGCCCATAATTTACCTTGTTCAATCAGCTGCCAACGCAGCTCAATTTCATAAGCTTGAAGGCCGAAATCGCCGTTATCATCGCGCTCACCAACTAAATAACCCTCTATTGCCATTGTATCGTTAATAGCACCACCGCCACCTAAACGCTGAGCCAGTATATTGCCACTATCAGTTTGGTGCGACACTAATCGCCATTCAAACTCATGCTCAAAAGGTAAAACATAGGGGTGATATACCTTATCGACAACAATACCGTCAGCATTTGCTTGGGTCGGGAGTAACAACAAACAAAAAGCGATAAAACTAAGCGCTAAATATAGGTTGAGTGCTTTCATACACGTTCCTTAGTTATTAAAGCTGGAATAAAGTAACAAAATAATAAAAATAACAGGCTGCTTGTACTGTATATAAGTACACTCATTAAATCAGGCGTGGCCTCGTAACCAACAAGAGCACGCAGTACGCGGCCGAGCTCGGAGTTTTCACTTAATAAATCCCGTAAATCCCATACTGTGGTGGTATTTGTTATTAAATCAATTTGGCTTGCGAAATCCAGCGCGACCAATAACTTAGCCGCACAGTTTAAAGCAAGCAAAGTTAAAAGTGGGTACATGCCAAAGCGGTGCTTGATTGCGTTCATTAAAAAGTACAGTAATACACTAAAACTTAAACAAATCCCGACACCTAATAAAGTACCAATAAATAAGCTTTGCCCTGCATCATTATTTTGCCAAAAGCTGGTGAGATAAATAATATAATGGCTTAAATACAATGTTATTGTGCTTATAACAGCGATATAAAAAGCCGCTGATTTTTGCCTAATAGCAAATACTAATACAGCAATAAATATAGTGATACATAGCCCCATTTGTGAATACTCTAACCCTTGGTGTTCAAACCACTGGCTGATCCACGACGCACTTTGCATGTACAAAAACGACATTACCGCGCCGACTATTAAAGCAGACCATATTCGCAAAAAGCTCTGTTTTTTAACTACTTGTAGTAATACTAATAAAATAGCCACCGGTAATAATTGATTAAGGCTCATGACTAAACTAGTTATCAGCATGCTGCCCCTCCTCATCGCTAACTATTACAACGCCCCTTGCTGTATTTGGCGAAAACTCACCAAAAAATTCGTAATGCCCTTTACTTAGCGGTCCTATATAAATAATGCTTTTACGGTTTGGGTAGAGTACTTTTTCTCTGTTTAGATCAAAGCTATCAAACTCTTCTGGTGTGCTATCTTGATTTTCTATCAATAGTTTTACTTTTTTATTCACTGGGATAATAATTTGTGAGGGGTAAAACAAGTGATCTTTTAAAACAATAAGATACTCTTTGCTTGTTGCGTTAAACGACAACAATAATAAAAAGCACATACATTGATTTAGTAAGCGTTTAATCACATTTTACTCCAGCAAAAGTAACGTTTACTCTTAATCCACCAAGAGGGCTATCTGCTAACTTTATTTTTGCATTATATATAGCAATTATATGCTGTACGATTGCCATGCCTAAACCGGCACCTTGCTCTCCTGACGGATGCTGATCGCCACCCACTCGATAAAAGCGATTAAATACCCTATCTTTTTGCGCTTCAGTCATGCCCGAACCTGAATCATCGATTTGCCAACTATAGCGGTGACTACTTGATGCTAATTTAATAATGATTTGACCATTGTTGGGGGTGTACTTAATGGCATTGCTGAGTAAATTAGAGATAAGCGTGGTTAATGTAAATTCATCACCATTAATAACAAAATCATCACCTTCGAGGCTAATAGTTTGGTTTTTTCGTCTATTTTATCGTATTGTTCAGACACAGCCTGCTGAGTAATCGCTAGTAATGATTGTTCACTAAACTGCCTCTGCCATTGCTCTGGTTGAGTGCGCCCTAAAATTAGCATTTGTTCAACAATATTACTTAAGCGGTTAATGCCTTGCGACATGGCTTGTAGTTCTTGATGATTTTGCGGGTTGCTTTGCTTATTAGCTAAATTATGTACATTAATTTTTAAACTACTAAGTGGAGTACGCAACTCATGTGCTGCATCTGAGGCAAAAAAGCGCTCTCGTAAGTAGGCGGTTTCTACTCGTTTAAATAAGTCGTTTAAACGATTAATAACAGGTTTAATTTCTTCGTCGGTTACTTGCCAGTTGATAGGCGTAAAGTCGTTAGCTTGGCGAGTAGCCAGCTGCTTAGATAATCGGGTGAGAGGTGTTAATGCGTATTTAACAAAAAAACTTATAAAAATAGCAAGCAGAGGGACAGCCCATAACATAGGTAACATTGCAGATAAAATAACGGCTTCAGCTAATTGAAACCGCTTTGCCATAGGTTCAGCAACGATGACTTTGCGAGTATTTTTTCTCATCACAAACACTCGCATGCGTTGCCCTGCTACATTTGCAGTTTGAAAGCCTTCGCTAAAATCAACTTGGTTGTTTGATAAACTCGATGAGCCGCTAAGTAGACTATTATTTTGCCAAATTTGATACAACAACTGAGCACTGTTATTGCTTACTTGTAATGCATTAGTTGTTATTGCCAGTGGTTGTTCAATTAAAACGCCAGCCACTATTTTAAGCTCATCATCAAGCAAGTTTTCGCCGTGGTGCATGCTTTTTTGATAGCCTTTTACTAATGCTAAAAAACAAGTTAGCACCATCATTGAAAGTAAAATAAGCGTAAGGCGTTTACGAATAGACATTTTCAACCTCGAAAAATAAATACACCTTAACGCTTACCAACCACGTAACCAATGCCACGTAAGGTTTTAATAAAATCGCTAGGGAATTTTTTACGAAGATGATGAATATGCACCTCTATAGCATTGGAGCCGACTTCCTCTCCCCACTGATACAGCTTGTTTTCGAGCTGTTGTTTGGATTGCACCCTTCCCTGATTTTCCATCAGTGCTTTTAAAAGCATGTATTCTTTACGCGGCAATGTAAGTGATTCCCCACTAACTGTCACCGTATGCGCTGAGCTGTCTATTACGACTTCCCCGTATTGCAACAAACTAGATTGAGTTTGATTAACACGTCGACTTGCTACACGTAGTCGAGCAAATAACTCAGCAGGATCAAACGGCTTTGCAAGGTAATCGTCAGCGCCCATGTCAAGCCCTTGGACTTTGTCATCAATACTGCCGCGAGCAGTTAAAATAACCACCGGAATAACTTTTTTTTGCGCTTTAATATGCTTTAAAACTTGCGAGCCGTCGCCATCAGGTAATCCTAAATCGAGAATAACAAGCTCAATTTCACCACTAGAAAGGCACTCTAAGGCGTGTTTTACTGTGCCACTATGCTCTACGCTGTAGCCCTCTTGGCGCAAAGAGCGAATAAGCCCTTGCGCTACTAAATGATCGTCTTCAACAAGTAATAAATGCATTATGTGTTTATCTTTTTAGTTTTTTGTCTACTTTTGCTAAGAGCTGGCTTATTGCCTGTTGGCGATATTCATCTGCTTTTGCACGAGTATCACGAATGCCTGCAGCTTGTGCTACAAGTAGTCGAGCTCTCGCTTCTTTATAATCGCCTTCATCATACAAGTATTCACCGTATAAGTAATTAGTATCAATGCCTTCGAGATTAAAAGCGAGCGCTTGTTTAAATAATTTCTCAGCTTTGTCGTCATCACCAAAACCTATTGGCCAGCCAGGTACTTTACTGTAAAGCGTTGCAAGGCTTGCGTAAGCTGATCCATTTAATGCAGTGCCATCAATTGAGAGTGCATTTTCGAGTGACGTTTTTGCCTCTTTTGCTAAACCAAGTGCACCCAACCCGCCTTTTGCGCCAGCAAAACTGGCTAACACAATACCATTCCAAATATGTGTTTGTGCTGAGTTTGGGTAGTTTTTAACAAACAATGCACTTTGCTCACTTAGTTGTGTAAACGCATCTATTTGCGCATCATCTTCAAGTTCGTAGTTAGCAATTGCCCACTTTTGTTGAATAGAGGTTAAGTCTTGTGTTTCATCTGCGTGTACGGCGGTTGCAAATACAGTCGTTAGTACTAAATAAAATGCGAGTGTAAATTTATACATAATTTTGCCCTTGTGTGTTTGTTAACTTAAAAAGCGTTTAATTTTAGGAAGTTGTTTTGCAATAGCGTTATCAACAACGCTTGGGAATGCGCCATTTATGCGTGCAAATAATTTTTCAGGAAAACCAATAAAACGCCTTGTTTGATTCGAATTTATAAGCACTAATAACTCTTGAGCAACTAATTCTGGCGAGTCCATTTTATTACCGAGTTCTTTATTCATTGCACGCGCTTTACTGCTATTAATGGATGTATCTGTTGCTCTAGGCGCTAAATAGGTCACTTTAACGCCTGAGCCGTTAAGCTCACGCGAGAGCGCTTCTGTAAAACCACGTAAACCAAATTTACTGGCGCAATAAAGTGTTTGAAACGGGTAACCAATACTGCCAAACGATGAGCCCACGTTAACAATGGTGCCTTTGGTATACTGTAACTGCCCTAAAAATAGCTGGCATAATTTAATAGGCACCGACAAATTAGTAACGAGCATATTGTCTATTTGCTCAGAACTTGTGTGTTCTAAGCTTTGCATTGTATTTATACCGGCATTATTAATAAGTAACTTAACGCCACCGAGTTGCTTGGCTTTTATTGCTAAGTTAATGCGTGTTGTATCGTCGGTTAAATCGCCAGCAAATATCTCACTGTCTGGGCATGCACTACTGAGCTCTTCAAGGGCTTGCTTATTTCGCCCTACAAGCAGTAACTTCCATCCTTTTGCATGTAGAGCTTTAGCAATAGCTTGCCCTATTCCGCCGGTTGCACCGGTTAACACACATAAAGCGCTACTCATGCTAATTTACCTTGTGCACTTGCTTTAAAAAACGGTTCGTCATCGAGTCCACGAAATATATCGCCGTACAAACGATAAAAGCACTTTGCTCCATGGAGTATGGCTTGTTGATCCGCCTCGTCCGTTATTTGGTTCATTAGGTTTTCAAAAAACTTTACATGCTCTATATCAAGTGCGCCGTGAGAGGTTAAATAACTAAATGCTTTTTTAGGTAAGCCCACCGCATTTGCAATATTAGATGCGGCACCATCAGCAAGTGCTATAGAAGTGCCTTCAAGCACATGCACCATGCCAAAAAAGCTCAGTGGGTTTTTACGTGCAATACTGTCGTACGCATACGACACCATCATTTCCGTAGCATATTGCGGCTGACTGCGACGTACTGTTTCTTTGTCAAAACCACAAGCTGCAATATCATTAAGTACCCACTCTTGGTGGCCTATCTCTTCTTCAATATATTCTGCAACGGCTTCGCGCAGCCATTCTTGATCGTCAGTTAATCGTGCACCAACCGACATCATTAATGGCACTGTGTGTTTAACATGATGGTACGCTTGCGCTAAAAACGAGGCGTATTCCTCAAGTGATGCTTCGCCTTTAAAAACACGCTGAATAATAGGCGCTGCAAGCAGGTAGTTTTGTTCTTGTTTAGTTTGTTCTTTAAGGGTGTTAAAAAAATTACTCATTAATTACTTCTCCAAGTCGGTAAAATTGCTCAAACACATCATGGTACTGCTTACCTATGGCATCTCGTTTTGGGCGATTATTTGTTGTTAACAACCCTTGTTGCACACTTAATGGAGCAGCTAAACGATGCCATTTTTGAATACGTGCATAGTCGGGTAGTTGTTGATTAATTACGTTAATGTGTTGTTCTAACAGCGGGTTACTTAGCTTTAAATCAGCGTAAATAATGGCGGTTAAAAAAGGTCGACCTTCACCAAACACAACGGCTTGTAAAATACCGCTTTGGCTTAGTAATAGTGACTCAGGCCATTCGGCATTAATATTGCGACCCATGCTGGTAATAATTAGGTTTTTTAATCGGCCTTTAATAAATAAAGTACTTTGACGCTGCTCAACTAAATCACCGGTTGCATACCATTGGTCTTTGTCATGTGGTTGATGATTTAAGTATCCTAAAAACAAATCGCCTTTTATAAAAAGCTGGTCATTTTCAATTTTGGTTTGAATATGAGGTAACACAGAGCCAGCACTGTGCAGGTTATCGTTTGTAGGCGTATTTAAACTCACTACAGATGCCGCCTCAGAAAGACCATAACCTTGGTATACCGGTAAATTAAAGTTACGCGCTTTTGCTATTAGCATTTCGCTGACAAGCGCACCACCTACTGCAATAAACTGTAACGAACTAGGCGGCTGCCACCCTTGCTCAGCAAAAGCAACTAAGCAGGCTAATAGTTCAGGCACTAAAATAAGCGTATTTGGCTTAACGTTATCAATAGCAGAAATAAGCTGTGCGGGTTGTTTTAATACAGACCCAACAAAGCCTAATTCATTTAACGGCGTTAAGTGCACTGTACCGCCACTTTTTAAAGGGGCATAAACACCGGCTATATTTTCAAGCAATACAGCAAGCGGCAATAAACACAAATGAACAGGCTTTTTAACATTAATTTTGTCGCAAAGAGATTGAGCCACCTGCATTTGACTCTTTACAGATAAACACACGCCTTTAGGCTGCCCAGTCGAACCTGATGTAAATGTTACTTTTTGAGTTTCTGGAAAATAACTGACGGGTTTAGCTACAACCATTTCGTAAATATATAACGTATAAGATTCAAACAAAGTAATAGAGGCAGTCGGTTCACCCAGTGAGCGGGTCGCTGTGTCGCTAATAAATAAATTAGCTGCGCATTGCCCCAATACATACTGCGTTTGCTGTTCACTAAAAAAATGAGCAATAGGAACAGCCACTTTATTAGCGGCGATTGTTGCTGCATCTAAAGCTAACCATGCTGGTGTGTTATCTAATTTATAAGCAACAACATCGCCATTAAATGTTTGTAACAAATTAACTAGTTTTTTTACTTGTTGATCCAGCTCTATACCGCTAATTTTTTGTGCTTTATTATCACAGTAGGCAACAATAACAGGCGCACTAGTTTGTATATCATAAACACTCATACATTCACCAACGCATTCACAAGTGAGTTAATTTCAGCATGGTTTTGCTGCATTAAACTATAAAGCATTGGCGTATTTAATACTTGCTGATGTGCTTGCTCTAAGCTTACAACGCATACTGTTGGCTGATTAGCGTAGTAGCTACCCCAATTTAATGGATGCTCTACAACAAAACTATTTGCTACAGCAATTTCAATACAATTAACGCCTAATAAACGCAGTAATGCACGTACTTTTCTAGTGGCGCAAAAGACTAAATGTTTTGCTCCTATACTTTGCAGCGCTTCATTAACCACAATAAAATGGCCAAGAGTTGCTTTGCGATGTGTTGAGCATAAATTGCCAAGTTCAAAGACTTTATTACGTTGTGTATGCTCTGGTAAAAAGTGTTCGATAGGTTCAGCTAAATACTGCTCTATAAATAAAGGTGCAGTAGCTTGCCTTAAGCCTAAAGTACATTTTCCTTCACTAATACTGTACTGGCTAAGGAGTGGCATAAAAGATGTAAGCTTTGCGTTATAAGCGACTAAAAAACCTTCTTTAACAGTATCTTCTAGCGCTTTACGGTGCTCATCATTGAGCACTGCACTAACAATGCGTGATTTTTTTTGGATATAATCAGGTGATGAAGGTAATTGTGCTAATAACATAAACATCGCTCATATAAAGTGTATGTTTAGAATTTAGCGAGCGAAACTTAAAGAAAACTTAAGAAAGTGAATTTTAATAAAATAAAAAAGCCCCTAAATAAATTTAGGGGCTTTTGAAATCGATTTAATTAACCTATTTGTGCTACAGCGCACTGATTTCGGCCATGTTCTTTAGCATGGTACAACGCTTTGTCGGCACATTTATAAACTTGATCTATGTCGTTACTATGCTTAGGCCACGTTGCAATTCCGATTGAAACAGTAATAAACCCAACAACTTCCATATTTGTAGTCTCAACAGTTTTACGTAATCGCTCTGCTATTTTAAATGCACTTTCACTATCTTCGTTAGGAAGTACAAGTACGAATTCTTCGCCGCCAATTCGCGCAACGATGTCATCTTTTCGAGAGAGCGTTTTGATTATATTGGTAAGTGATTTAAGCGTTTCATCACCTTTATCGTGGCCAAAAGTATCATTTACACGTTTAAAAAAGTCGATGTCTATCTCAAGAATTGCAAAAGGGGTTTGTTTAAGCATTAATTGATTAAGTAACCCATTTAAGCTTCTTCGATTATGAATACCCGTCAGGGGATCGGTTTGTGCGTCATGGCGCAGTTGCCCTATCTGTGTCTGTAAAACATTTACCCCATGTAGCATGGCAAGTTTTAGCTTTTGACTTTCAAAATACCACGATTTAATACCTTTCAATCTTTCAATACTGTGAGGCTCATCCAAAGTATTAGCAATTGTTGAAAGTTGCTTTAATGGACGGGAGATAAAATGAGCAAACACGGCTATAAAAATAAATATCATAATAGCCATAGGTAGCGTCTTTTTAAACACTTCCATAATAAGCACATCCAATGACGCCAGCGTTGATTTAACAGGTCGTTGAGCAACGATCCCCCAATTGGCGTACTTCACTGGCGCAAAGCCTGCGAGCATTTCTTCATTTTTACTATTTATTACTGCAACTTGACCCGACTGCCCCGTTATAACTGCATTAATAACGGGATTATTTGTTACTATTGTCCCTATTCGCCCACTATCAGGGTGAAAAAGTATTTGCTTGTTTGCATCAACCACATAAATATATGAGCCACCTTCGTAGTAATGCTGTTCTAGCAAATCACTCAAAATATTACGTTCTTTTAAATATAAAGTGCCACCTACATACCCTAAGTAACCGCCCTTATTATCAAATAGTGGGTTTGAAATAAAAATAATTAAATTATCTGCCGCAGACATATAGGGCATGCTAATAAGGGGCTTTTTTTCTTCTAATGCCTGTAAAGCACCTGACGATGAAATAGATTGGCCGTTTATTTGAGGCATATTAGGGGACGTAACAGCAATTACGCCCAGTTTGTTAACAATAACTGAGTTAAAACTATTAGTCTGAAGATTTAGTCTAGTGACTTCTTTTTGTAAAAAAGCGTCGTCATCAATGTTGTTTTCAATTTCTTTTGCCGCATACGCTAATTGCTGTAAAGCCGCCTCTAAAAAGTTGTCGGTCGCAGATGCAAGCTTGTTAGCATACGCGTAATTACTTTTTAGTGTATAGCTCATTAGCTGCTCTTTTTGCACTTGATAAGTAGAGTAAAAACTACTGATAAACGTGGTTAAAGAAGCCGAAAATGCTAATAATAAAATAAGTAGCCTTAGGTTTAGCGCGGGTAGTAATCTGTTCAGCAAAAGTAAATCATCCACAGTACACAGCGGGTAAAGCGAGTACTCTTATTCTATATTGTGTCAATAATTATACCTGCTTAAAAACGTATTATCTAATCTTTAACCACCTTAAAATTAAACAGCTTAAGTTTTTAAATACCTAAATTGTATATTTAAAAATTTCATTTATTACAATGTGTTAAATATTATAATAAAGAAACCATTTTTGCAGTTACAGAAAAAAATAGATAAGCTGCATGTTCTTATTTGTTTTATTTAGCTATGGAGTGTGTTTTGCTAAATAAGTGTATTGTATCGTCTATCGTTTTTTTATCTGGGTGCTTAATGCCATTACAATCCTCATTTGCCAAACCAACGCTTACCCTTGAACAACAACTTGGGCAAAAGCTAATACTCGACTTTCGTTATTTTTGTCATCAAGGAGTAAGCAAAAAATGCAGAACCCCAATGACCGAGTTACCAAATGAGTTGAGCGCCGCTATTGCTAAATACGATATAGGTGGGGTTATTTTATTTTCTGAAAACACTCAATCTATAGAGCAAACAATTACGCTTAATAGCCAATTGCAAACAGCTGCAAGTAAGTCCAGTAGTAAGCTGCCGCTATTTATATCAATAGATCAAGAAGGCGGACGTGTAGCACGTTTGCCTCGCGATGTTGCCACCTCATTTACTGGTAATATGTCTATTGGCGCAACCTATGAAAAACACGGAACTAACTTTGCAATCAAAACGGCAACAGTTATTGCCAAAGAACTAAGATCGCTCGGTATTAATGTTAATTACGCTCCCACCGTTGATGTAAACATGAATCCGGACAACCCCGTGATAAACGTGAGATCGTTTGGTGAAAACCCGGCTTTAGTTTCTAAGTTAGGTGCGGCACAGGTTGCGGGGTTTGAGAACAACAGCGTTATTACCTCGTTAAAGCATTTTCCTGGTCACGGCGATACAAACGTAGATAGCCATACGGGTTTGCCTAAAGTTACTCATTCAAAAGAGGTTATTTACGAGCAAGATTTAGCACCGTTTAAACACATTATCGCCAAACAAAACCCTGGTATGATCATGACAGCGCATATTCAATATCCCGCACTCGATAGCACAACGTTTGTAAGTGTTAATGGTAAAACCATGATAAAGCCAGCAACAATGTCGCGTGCAATCATTACTGATATTTTACGTGGTGAGCTTAATTACCAAGGTGTTGTAGTAACTGATGCACTGGATATGGCTGGCATTAGTCATTTTTTCACACCAACTCAAGCGGTAATAAATACATTTGCAGCAGGGGCTGATATTGCCTTAATGCCCATTGAAATTAGAACACCGGATGATTTAAACAAGCTCGATGACCTCATTAAAGAGCTTGTTGCAGCGGTTAAATCAAACCAACTTGATGAGCAAGAAATAGCACAATCGGCGATGCGTATAATTACGCTTAAAAATAAATTTAGATTAAGCACTAATTTTGACCCTATTACCGCGCTCATAAATGCAAAGCAAACAATTGGCAGTGAAGCACATCGTGAAATAGAAGCGCAGCTTGCTGTAGAGGCAATAACGCAGGTTAAAAATAATAACAGTACTTTGCCGCTTAATTTAAAAGCAGAAAGTAATGTTCATATTATTATGCCCGACACGCGTAAATGTATGGCAATGCAGCAAGCGATTGAAGCTATCAGCCAGCAAAAAATTAACTATAGCTGTAGTAGCCTACAAGGGTTCGACCCTGCACTCGCAAAAGCACAAATACAGGCTGCAGATTTAGTTGTAGCAGGCAATGCAACACCTAATCAAAGTGCGGTCGAAATTGGCGGTATGGATGATTTAAAAGACGATTCAAATTTTGCACTTAATAACGCAGAGCAACCAAAAGCACTTGAGTCATTATTAAATATGGCAAAAGAGGAAAATAAAAGCACTGTGTTTATTAGCCTAAGAGCACCGTATGATATTGCTAAATTTGGTCAGTATGCAGATGCCGTACTTGCATCCTATGCATATAATATTGATGTAGATAAAAACGATATTGTATCTGGACCTGCTTTTACTGCACTTGCAAAAGTGTTACTAGGAGAAGCGCCGGCTAATGGCGTATTGCCTGTTACTATAAAACCGCAAAAGGCGCACTAATATGAAACTCAATTGTGATTTAGGCGAAAGCTTTGGCGCGTGGAAAATGGGGCTAGACGATGATGTTATGCCGCATATAGATATGGCTAACATTGCGTGTGGGTTTCATGCAGGTGACGCCGACGTAATGGCAAACACTCTTGTACTTGCCAAGCAACATAACGTACAAATTGGTGCTCACCCAAGCTACCCAGATAAGCAGGGCTTTGGCAGGCGCTCAATGGTACTTAGCGAAAAAGAGCTTACAAATTGCCTGCATTATCAAATAGCCGCAATTGAGGGCATGGCAAAAGTACAAGGTTTAACACTTAGCTATGTAAAACCCCATGGCGCACTTTATAACGACATGATGGCTGATGAGCAAATATTACAAACGGTTATAAGCGCTGTTGCTAACTACCCAAGTAATTTGAAATTAATGGTGTTAGCGACTAAAAATGCCAATAAGCACATTCAAATAGCTAAAAACTCAGGAGTTGAGCTAATACTCGAGGCATTTGCCGACAGACAGTACAACGACGACGGGCATTTAGTGTCACGAACACTTGAGGGTAGCGTTCACAACAAAGCTGTATTACTAAAACAAGTAACTCAGCTTTTATCCGATGGTAGCGTGACAACACGAACTGGAAAAAAACTAACGCTCAACGCCCATAGCTTATGCGTACATGGCGACAACGCTGATGGCATAGCACTTATAAAAGATATTAAAGCCCTGTGTAACTCAGCTAACTAAACTTTTACACAACCACAAATAGAAGCTGTAAACCCCCTTTACAGCTTTAACTCATAGAGTTAAATAAGAGCTTCATCGCATCCTACTGTTAATTTAATAATCCCTAACATATAACTACTTAGCAAATTAAAAAAAGTAACAACAGGGATAAAAATGAAAAAGCTTTTAACACTTAGCCTCATTTTAGGCTGTAGCAATTTAGCCTACGCTGAAACAAATACACTACAACTGCAAGACGTGTTTAATTTAGAATATGCTAATCAAATAGATATAACCGAAGACGGTAAAACTGTATATTTTGTGCGTAACCGCATGGATATAAAAACAGATCGCAAAGTTGGTAATATTTGGTCTGTTGATTACAAAACCAAACAAATGCAGCCATTAACCTCTGGCGTGCATATGGATTATTCGCCAGTACTCTCTCCTGATGGTCAACGCCTTGCGTTTATATCAACCCGCGATGGCAGCAGCCAAATATATATTAAATGGCTTAAAACAGGTGCTATGGCAAAAATTAGTAACTTAACGAGTAGTCCTCGTGCGATTACATGGAACCCTGATTCTAACCAATTAATATTTAGCATGTTTGTTCCAAGCGCAACTTCAGCGCCAGTGAGCTTACCGGGAAAACCAAAAGGAGCAACATGGGCCGAGCCTGCTAAATTTATTGATGATGTTTACTACCGTTCAGATGGTGGCGGTTACACACAAAAAGGTTTTAGCCAATTATTCACGATTGATGCTAACGGTGGTAATGCCAAACAACTCACTCATGATGAGTTTGATAACGCGGGCGATGTAAGTTTTAGTAACGATGGTAAGTTGCTTTATTTTTCAGCAAACAGGCACAAAGATAATCAGCTAAAACCTACTAATAGTGAAATCTATCAACTCGACTTAGCTTCGCAAAATATAACCGAAGTTACTGACCGAAATGGTCCTGACGAGCAGCCTAAAATCTCTCCCGATGGTCGCTACTTAGCTTACACAGGTTACGATGATAAACGCACTAACTACGAAAACACTCAGCTTTATATTCGTGATTTAAAAACAGGTAACACAACAAGTTTAACGCCTAATTTTGACCGCAGCGTAGGTCAAATAAAATGGAGTGCCAATTCAAAAGGCGTGTACTTTAGCTATTCAGATCAAGGCCAAACCGCCCTTGCGTATCAACCACGCAGCGGCAAGCGTAAAATAATAACAACCCAAATTGGCAGTGTTGCCTTTGGTCGCCCTTATTCTGGTGGCGACTTTGATATAAGTAAAGATGGCGAAATAGCCTTTACCCTTGCCGATACTCAGCGCCCTGCCGATATCGCAATAATTAAAGGCGGTAAAGCGCAGCGCTTAACATCACTCAATCAAGACGCTCTCGGTAATAAGCAGTTGGCTAAAGTGGAAGAAATTTGGATTAAATCAAGCCATGATGAGCTACCTATTCAGGGATGGATTGCCTATCCGCCAGAGTTTGACAGTAGTAAAAAATATCCGCTAATACTAGAAATACACGGCGGCCCTGTAGCTAATTACGGTCCACATTTTAGTGCTGAAATTCAACTCTTTGCAGCCAAAGGCAATGTTGTTTTATACATGAACCCACGTGGTAGTGATTCATACGGTAAAGAGTTTGCACAAACTATTCATCACAATTACCCAAGTAACGATTTTGATGACTTAATGACGGGCGTTGATGCGCTAATAGGTAAAGGCTTTATTGACGAGTCTAAATTGTTTGTAACCGGTGGCTCTGGCGGCGGCGTACTAACAGCTTGGATTGTAGGTCATACAGATCGCTTTGCTGCGGCTGTAGTTGCCAAACCGGTTATTAATTGGATCAGTTTTGTACTAACTGCCGACTTTTATCCGTTTTTTGCTGATTACTGGTTTCCGGGTAAACCGTGGGATCACATTGAGCATTACATGAAACGCTCACCAATTAGTTATGTTGGTAATGTTAAAACGCCAACAATGCTTCTTACTGGTGAATCTGACTTTCGAACACCCATTTCAGAAACTGAGCAATTTTATCAAGCACTAAAACTGCAAGGTGTTGATACCGCAATGGTCCGAATCCCTAATGCGTCACATGGTATAACAACTCGTCCATCTAACTTGATGACAAAAGTTGCCTATATTCAGTGGTGGTTTGATAAATACACTAAGTAACATACAACATATTAGATTAAATATAAGTCACTTTTTAGTGGCTTTTTTTTGGTCATAAAACTGTAAAGGGGGTTTACAGTTTCATTATATAAATTAATTTAAATAAGTATGGGCTTAAATAGTAGATTTGAAAAGTAGTTGAGTTGGTAAAATTTCGGTTTATAGCATTTTATAAGTATTGAGTTAGTAAAAAATCGGTTTGAGCCACTGTTTATGGTCTTTCAGTTAGTAAAATATTGTTTTATAGGAGAGTCAAGTTAGTAAAAAAACGGTTTATTATCTAATTACTTTACCGTCAAAAACTTAAAATCAGTGACTTATCGTTAGTTTTTTGACTAAAACCCCTAATTTACACTGTAAACGGAGCCAAAAAGGGCCTTTACAGTTAGGTTGGTTAAACTCTGATCCCTAATTTCTATATGCTAGTTAAATAGTGATCCGTAACTTAAAAGTTAGTTAAAATCTGATCTGTAGTTATAACTTAATACTTTCACATTGTTCACATCAATAAAAAAGGGCCTTTCGGCCCTTGCGTAACTCTATCTAGTTAGGAATTAAAATTGGTTCATGGTGTTATCTTCACCACCGGCTTTTAACGCGTTATCACCAGAGAAATATTCCTTGTGCGTATCGCCCATGTTAGAACCCGCTAAATCCTGGTGCTTAACAGAAGCTTGTTCTCGACGAATTTCTTGGCGCTGCACATCACGTACATAAGCCAACATCCCCATATCCCCAAAGTAACCTTCTGATAAAATATCAGTGCTTAGCGCAGCTGTATGGTATGTAGGCAAAGTAATTAAGTGGTGGAAAATACCTGCTTCACGTGCGCCATCACGCTGAAAGTTTTGCACGAGTAAATCGGCTGCTTGCGCAAGTTCTGTTGCATCCATCTCTGGTGCCATAAAACCTTTATTATCGCCAAGGCTTGGGTAAGCACTAAGGTCACGACCTGCTTCTTCCCACTCTTGATACACTTGCTCACGAAATTTAAGCGTCCAGTTAAACGAAGGCGAGTTGTTGTATACCAGTTTTGCATTTGGTACGTGTTCTTTTACACGATTTACCAGTTCTGCAATTTGTTTAACATGAGGTTTTTCTGTTTCAATCCACAGTAAATCAGCGCCCGACTGCAAGCTCGTAATACAATCTAATACTACGCGGTCTTTTTCAGTGCCTTCGCGGAATTGGAATAAACCGTTATCTAGGCGAGTTGGTTTACATAACTGGCCATTAATTTTCATTGCCGTATCGCCTTCGTTTAAGTCATCAACACCGTTAATTGGGGTGGTTTCTAAAAATGCATTGTATTGGCTTGCTAAGTCACCAGGTGTTTGCGACACAGGTACTTTTTGAGTAAGGCTGGCACCTAATGAATCTGTACGTGCCACAATGATACCGTTATCAATACCGAGCTCTAAAAAGGCGTAACGTACCGCGTTAATTTTTGCTAAAAAGTCTTCGTGTGGAACGGTAACCTTACCCGCTTGGTGGCCACATTGTTTTGCATCAGATACTTGGTTTTCTATTTGAATGGCACACGCACCGGCTTCAATCATTTTTTTAGCCAGTAGGTAAGTTGCTTCTTCGTTACCAAAACCTGCATCAATATCAGCAATAATTGGCACAACATGAGTTTCAAAGTTGTCAATTTTATCTATAACGGCTTGAACATCACCGCCATTCGCTTTTGCTGCATCTAGGTCGTTAAACAAGTGGTCTAGTTCGCGTGCATCAGCTTGCTTTAAAAACGTGTAAATTTCTTCAATTAGCGCAGGTACCGATGTTTTTTCGTGCATGCTTTGATCTGGCAGCGGACCAAATGCAGAGCGAAGTGCTGCAACCATCCAGCCACTTAAGTATACGTAACTACGTTTAGTTGTTTTTTGATGGCGCTTAATAGCCATCATCATCTGCTGCGCAGTAAAACCGTGCCAACACCCTAAAGATTGCGTGTACAGGCTTGTATCAGCGTCATATGCAGCCATATCTTCACGCATAACATCTGCTGTGTATTGTGCAATTTCAATCCCTGTACGAAAACGATTTTGTAAACGCATACGGCTTGCATATTCAGGGTTAATTGCGTGCCATGCGCTGCCTTGTGATTGGCAAAGAGTAGAGAGTGTGTCTGTTTCGCGTTGATATGTTGTCATAATAAAATCCTTCGAACGGGTGTGTAAATAATTTTAGTGTTGTGAGAGTGGCTAGGAGTGTGTGCTCCGTATCGCTTGCATAAACATTAGGCTTATTTTTTAGATTTAGTAAATTTATAGTTGTTATTACGGCTATACATTTTGTGAATGACTAAAATACACTCAACATTGCTTTTTTGCGCTATTGTTGCCTAACGCACACGTACACAACAACACAGCGACCGTTTAAGGAAGGCAATTATGACCCACACTCTCACACACTCAGGTTTAAGCGTAGATACTCAACTCGCTGACTTTGTTAAAAATCAATTACTACCAGGCACTCACTTAAGTGAGCCGCAATTTTGGCAACGCTTTGCACATATCGTTCAAACACTTACCCCTATTAATAAGGCACTGCTTGAAAAGCGAGAATTGCTTCAACAGCAAATAGATGACTATCATCTCGCTAATAAAGCGTGGGATAGCGCTAAATATCATGCCTTTTTGCACGATATTGGCTACTTGGTAAAAGAACCTGCCAGCTTTGAAATCGAAACCCAAAATGTAGAGCCCGAAATAGCTCTTACAGCAGGCCCTCAGTTGGTTGTTCCGGTAAGCAACGCACGCTTTGCACTTAATGCCGCTAACGCACGTTGGGGCTCGTTATACGACGCCTTATACGGTACAGATGTGTTAAGCGAAGATGACGGAGCTGAAAGAGGCAATACCTACAATTCAGTGCGTGGTTTTAAGGTAATGGCCTACGCTCGCCAGTTTTTAGATAAGGCATTGCCGCTGACTAATGGCTCGCATATAGAAAGCACTAATTACTCAGTGGTTGATGGTGCATTATCAATCACTTTACGTGACAGCTCTCAAACCACATTAGCTAACCCATCTCAGCTTATTGGCTATCAAGGTGAAGCACAGAACCCAACTGTCGTGTTATTAAAAAATAACGACTTACATATAGAACTACACATTGATCATCACCACCTTATTGGCCAAGCAGATAAAGCAGGCTTAAAAGATGTGGTGCTAGAGGCTGCTCTTACCACCATTATGGATTGCGAAGATTCAGTAGCTGCGGTAGATGCAGAGGATAAAGTACAAGTTTATAAAAATTGGCTTGGTTTGATGCAAGGTAACTTAGTTGAATCGTTTAAAAAAGGCGATAAAACCATAGAACGAACGCTACAAAGTGATAAAACTTATACTGCACTCAATGGTGAGGCTATTACTTTAAAAGGCCGAAGCATGATGTTTGTAAGAAACGTTGGCCATTTAATGACGAATCCCGCTATTACCGATGTGAACAATCAACCGGTATTTGAAGGCATTATGGACGCTATGTTTACAGCTACTGCAGCCCTGCATGACCTAAATAAAAAAACAGGTATAAAAAACACCAGTGCGCACAGTATTAATATAGTAAAACCAAAAATGCATGGCCCTGAAGAGGTTGCGTTTACTAATACTTTATTCAGCTTAGTAGAGGAAGCGCTAAGCTTGCCTAAAAACACCCTTAAAATGGGCATTATGGACGAAGAACGCCGTACATCGGTAAACCTAAAAGCGTGTATTCATGCTGCTAAAGAACGTGTTGTGTTTATAAATACCGGTTTTTTAGACAGAACAGGCGATGAGATTCATACCTCAATGCAAGCAGGTATTGTACTGCCAAAAGCACAGATTAAGCAGCAACCATGGATACAAGCATACGAAGATCGTAACGTGGATATTGGTCTTGCCTGTGGTTTAAGCCATAAAGCACAAATAGGGAAAGGTATGTGGCCAATGCCAGATCAAATGGCATTAATGATGGAGCAAAAAATAGCGCACCCTAAATCGGGGGCAAATACAGCATGGGTGCCCTCTCCCACTGCCGCCACATTACACGCAATGCATTATCATGATGTTAATGTATTTACTGAGCAGCAAAGTATAGCAAAGCGTACTATTGCAAACCTTAGCGACTTACTTACACCGCCATTAATAACTGATGCTAAAACGCTATCAAAAGAAGATATTCAAAGTGAGCTTGAAAATAACGCACAAGGTATTTTAGGTTACGTTGTACGCTGGATAAACCAAGGTGTGGGCTGTTCAAAAGTTCCTGACATTAACCACATTGGATTAATGGAGGATAGAGCAACGCTGCGTATTTCAAGCCAACATATGGCTAATTGGTTGCTTCATGGTGTTTGTAATGAAGCTCAAATTAAATCAACCATGGCTAAAATGGCTAAGGTGGTTGATGGCCAAAACGAACACGACATAGCATACACACCAATGGCAACCGATGAGAAAACACTGACGAATAGTATTGCGTATAAAGCGGCACTTGCGCTGGTTTTAGAAGGGGTAACACAACCTAGCGGATATACTGAACCATTATTGCATAATTACCGTATAGAATATAAGGCACAACATTGTTAATACACTCCAAATGTTTAACACGTGCCTGAGTCGTTTTTTCGTGTAAAACCAGCCTACGGGCTGGTTTTTTATTGCCAGAGATTAAAAAAGCAGCGCTTGTATAACGTTTTAAAGCTATATAGATAATTAGCATGAATACCTAGCATTTATTCAAACGTAAAAAGCGTGTTTTGCATACACAAAACACGCTTTTTTAGAGTGTTAACAACTAAAATTTAATTTTTTATAATGGCATTGTGATAAATGTTTTGCACATCGTCACAATCTTCAAGCATAGTTATAAACTTATCAAAGTTAGCAATAACTTCTTCGTCTTCAATTTCAATATTTACTTGAGGAATAAACGTAATTTCGTCTACTTCAAAGTTAATGCCTTCAAATGCGTCTTCAAGGGCTGTTTTTGCTTTAAAGTATTCTGTAGGCGGTGCAAATACCGACACTTTTCCATCCTCAGCTTCAACATCGCTTACATCAACATCAGCCATCATTAGCGCTTCTAATACAACCTCGTCGTCATCTCCTGCAAAGCCAAGTACCGCATAATGATCAAACATATGCGCTACACAGCCGGGTGTGCCAATTTTTGAGTCCGTTTTAGTAAACGGCAAACGAACATCTTTAATAGTACGATTTGGGTTATCGGTTAAACAATCAACAATAACCATGCAGTTACCGGGACCGTATCCTTCATATCGTGCAACAGAATAATCTTCCCCTGCTCCACCGGCTGCTTTCTCAATTGCCTTTTCGATAACGTGTGCGGGTACTTGATCTTTTTTAGCTTTTTCGATTAGGCGGCGCAATGTTTGATTTACTTCTGGATCGGGTTCGCCATTTTTTGCAGCAACGTAAATCTCTTTACCGTACTTTGAGTTTACTTTTGTTTTTGCATTAGCCGTTTTTATCATAGAACTTTGACGAACTACAAATGCTCTGCCCATTTTGTGCCTCTAATGAATACGTTACGTTTTGCAGTATTTTATCAACTCGCAACGTATAGGGCTAGATCAACAATGGGCAAAATTTAATTAATAAAAACTTTTATAACTACATCCTAATTTCAGAATAAATTAAATAACACGCTATTTAACATAACTCTATTTTTTCAGAGTAACTATCCACTAATCCCACTAATTCATAAAAGTCATGTAATACATAATCAGCTTGATCTGCGTAAGCAGGTGTTACATCTGGAGCGTATAAACATGCGCGCATGTTTGCATTATGTGCAGCTTGAATATCGTAAAGATAATCGCCCACATACAATAAATTGCTGGCGTTAATATGCCATAGCGTAGCAATGGCATTTAAAGCACTCGGATCTGGTTTTGCAGGTGCATCACTTCTTGTTAAAACCGTATTAATAGGTAATGGGTTATTTTGCAGCTTAATTGCAGCCGCTTTATCAAAATTACGAGTTACAATCGCCATAGGGATCCCTCTGGCTTTCAATGCATCTACTGCATCAAGTACGCCCGGTAAAAGACTTGCGTGCTGAGCATCTAATAGTTCATGTTGATGGACTATATTCATGGCCTCTTCTCGCATATAGGGTGAGGGTAATTGAGCTATATAATCAAGTAAGTCTTGATCGCAAGGACAACCTATCTGTTCTTTTATAAGAGAAAAATCGAGTTCAGACGATACCAGCGTACCATCCAAATCAAAAATAACACCGTGAATAGCCTCTACCTGAGTTGTCATATCATTCCTTGGTTGTGATTATAATTAGTTAAACGTACTTTAAACATAAAATTCTCTACTGCTTATACTCAAAATTTAGAGATAAATGACACCAATTATATTTAAATTAATAATGCGTAAAACACATCAATCTACTGATAACAAAGCAAAAACAAAAAGCTTAGCAGCTATCTCTAGAATGCGCAAAACAAGGTAAATATACAACATAACTTAACAACTTTTACGAAACTTTACATAGTAAAGATCAATTATGAATGTATCTTAAAAAAAGGGGAATACGCGCACATTAACTTTTGTGCGCGTAGTGTTGTTGGAAGGTATTATTTAAATAATAATTAACTTTAATCGAAGTAGGCTTTAAGCCAAGTATCGTTTTGAGCAAAGTTTAAGGTTTTAATTTTACCCTTGCCCTCAACATTAACCATATTTACTTGAGCTGGCCACAAATCTCGCAGTGCACCATTACTCATTTTTAATCCCTTCAATCCCTTGTGGAATAGGTGCTTCTTGATAGACCCAAAAGAATTTACCATCAACTTGTGCCCCTACAGAACTAAGTGGTATAGGTTCACCACTTAGTGTCTGTAGAGCAACATGCGATTCAACATACTTAGCAAAACGCTGCTGATCGACCTTATTACTAATAATATCGATTTTGCCTTCAAATAATGTTCCTACGGCATGTTCGGTATCGTGTAAATAAAAGCGATGCATTAACTCAACATTATTCGTTCGTTTATTAAAAAGCACGGTTGTAACTGATGATTTTAATTGATGCGCCTCAATCGGCGCAGCAACTAAAAGGCAAACAATAATAAGCAAAAAGCGCATTATTGCGGCTCCCCACCGTCATCTTTTTCGTCTTTCTTCTCATCAGTTTTAAGCTCAGTTTTAATATCTTGCATGATATCGCGACTTACTTTAGCTTTGCTTTTTTCCTTTTTAAACACTTCAATACGTGAAGGAATAATACGACGAGGGTAGTTGTTATTCTCAACGTCTACGTCAGCTGTTTCCCAACCTGGATCAACGGTAACTGATACAAGTGGCTTGTTTTTATCTGTAACAATCAGCTTTTGAACGTTTTTATAATTACGACGCCAAATTTCAGCAGGAATATAACGCTCTTCTTTACTACCATCTTCATAGGTTAGCTCTAATAAAATAGGCATTACCAAACCACCAAGGTTTGAAAATTCCATAACGTAGTAGTTTTTATTTTCCTCTAGAGCACGCTCAAGCGTTTTACGCTCCCACGGCTCTAAGCCTTTTAAAAACTTATTGTATGCGTTACGTTCTTTATTAGTTACAGTAAAGCGATCGTTTTCGTCATAAAAATCGGTAATATCTGGGTTTTTCTCAACCCATGTTTTTTTACCCTGTGCGCGATTACGCTCAACAAATAACGATGTTGGTTTGTCGGCTTCAATGTCGCGTAAACGACTGTAATCAATATCAGGATTCTTAGTATCTAAACGCAGTTGATACACTTTATCTACAGAGATATCTACATGGTCAGTGGTGTAAAACCAGCCACGCCAAAACCAATCTAAATCAACACCTGAGGCTTCTTCCATTGTACGGAAAAAATCAGCTGGAGTAGGGCGCTTATATTTCCAACGCTGAGCATACTCTTTAAAAGCAAAATCAAATAAATCACGACCTAAAATAACTTCGCGTAAAATATTAAGGGCTGCTGCTGGTTTTGTATAAGCATTAGGACCTAAACGTAATACACTGTCTGACTGAGTCATAATTGGGACTTGGTTTTGAGACTTCATGTAGCTCACTATATCGCGAGGCTCTACGCCCCAAGGAATAGTAGGATCCCACTCACGACCGGCAACGCCATCTAAAAAGCTGTTTAAGCCTTCATCCATCCACGTCCATTGACGCTCATCCGAGTTCACAATCATCGGAAAGTAAATATGACCCACTTCATGAATAACCACACCAATTAAAAAGCGTTTTTCTGATTGAGAGTAAGTACGTGTTCCATCATCTTGTAACTTAGTACGCGGGCCATTAAAGGTGATCATTGGGTATTCCATACCACCTACCGGACCATTAACAGACTGCGCAGTTGGGTATGGGTAGTCAAAAGAATACTTAGAGTACACTTCCATGGTGTGCACTACTGATTCAGTAGAGTACTTCTCCCATAAGTCACCACCTTCTTTAGGGAAAAACGACATTGCCATAACTAAAGGCTGAACGTCACCACCTTGCTGATAACCTTTAGCATCCCACATAAACTTACGAGACGACGCCCAAGCAAAGTCACGTACGTTTTGCGCTTTAAAGTGCCACGTTTTAGTTTTGTCGGTGCCTTCTTTTTCGTTTTCTAGCGCTTCTTCTGCGTTAACAATAAACACAGGACGCTTAGATGTTTCAGCTTCTTTTAAACGTTTACGCTGAGTACTTGTAAGTACTTTACTCGCGTTATCAAGTTTACCTGTTGCCGATACAATGTGATCTGCCGGAACAGTAATCTCTACATCGTAATCACCAAACTCAAGTGTAAACTCACCAGAGCCTAAAAACGGCTTGTTTGTCCATGCTTCATAATCGGTATAAGCAGCTAGACGAGGAAACCACTGAGCAATTAAGAATATGTCGTTGCCATCTTCTTCAAAGTGCTCGTAACCAGAACGTGCACCCACTGCATCTTCTTCAACAATGTTGAAGGCAAAGTTCATGCTAAATTCTACTTCTTTACCTGGTTTTAATGGCTCGTTTAAATCAATGCGCATTAAAGTATCAACTACAGTTACGCGTAGCTCTTTACCATCGTCATCTTTTACGCCACTGATTGTATAACCCAGTTCGTTGTCGCTCATAAATTGCTGACGACGTAAATCACCTAAACTTAATTTAGCCGGTTTTTGAGCCGGTAAGCTTTCTAAAGTGCTTTTAAATGTTTTTGTTGTTTCAGCAATAGAATCACTTTTAAAAATATTTTGATCTAACTGTAACCATAAATATTTAAGCGTATGTGGTGAGTTATTTTTATATTCAATACTTTGGCTTGCGGTAATACGACGCTTTTTTTCATCTAATTTTACGTCAATATCGTAATTAACACGTTGCTGCCAGTATTTTTCACCTGGTTCGCCGGCTGCACTACGGTATACATTGGGTGTTGGAAGCGCTTCATCTAGTTGACGAAACTTATCAACGTAAGCGCCCTTTGTTTGCTCTACTGAAGACGCCATAACGCCTGTTGACATTGCCAATGGCAATACAAAAGCGCTCAGCGTAAGAACTGTTTTTTTCATTGTTAGTCCTGATAGGTTTTAGTTATTGTACTGTGGCAAAATAATAGATTTTGTTCAATAAATTAACGATAAAGTGCAGCTTTTATAAGGTGGTATTCACTAAACCCTTACAGTACTTTTTTATGATTATAAATATAGTTAAAATGAACATAGGTAAAACTGTAAAGGGGGTTTACAAAAAATAAAGTTTGAGGATTTAAAAAACTCGAATTTAAAAGAGATTATCTCTAATTACTACAAAAATACACTAGCAAGTAGCTAGCTTGAGTTGCAATAACATCGAATTACATTAATAAAATACCTAAGACTGCTTTAAAGTTTTAATTATTAAGCAAACCTCTCAGTTATGCACAAAAATCACTCATTAAAAGTATCAAGCTAATACTATGTATAAATATTATTTCGCTATTCACTAAAACGATTTAAAATCATTCAAAAAGTAATAAAAAACAACTTATTATTGGCTCAAATATTGCCAGATTTCATTGATACTCACTATTTGTACGATAAATGAAAAATAATGCAACTTTAGGTTGATTTTTGGTGCTATTTATATTTAAAATCGCCCACCTTTTTATTTGAGGCAAATAAATTAGTCACATTTATCCTCAAATTAATATCGATTACTAGCAAGAAATGCGGTGAGCTTATGGATTTTTATATCCTAAAAAAACAACAAGAACTAATTGCTGTCCCAGCAACTGAAAACAACTGCAAGCGGTATCTTGATCTGGGTTACTTTTATATTGATAAAATTGCAGCATGTAATGAAAAAAATGCACTAAAAGCACTACACGCAAAGCAAACAAAAACGTTAAAAATTCCATTATTAATTGCACTTTTAGCATTACCGGTTCTTTTTTCGGCTTGGTACAGTTTAACCTAACGTAATGCATACCTTAGGCTTGCATCTTTAACTGCCTTGGGTATATTGGCGCTCTTACGGTTTAATTAAGAGCGCGACATGAAAGTCCTCCACACCTCAGATTGGCACCTTGGCCAACAATTTTACGAACACGACCGCCGTGTTGAACATCAAGCCTTTTTTACATGGTTATTAGCCACTCTTGTTGAACAACAAATAGACTTACTTTTAGTTGCTGGCGATATTTATCATACAGCGACTCCAAGCGCTAGCGCCGAAAATCAGCTTTACCAATTTATTAAAGACGCCAAAAAAGCATGTCCACTATTACACGTAGTAATTATTGCGGGTAATCACGACTCTGCAAATCGTATTTTGGCAGCTCAGCCATTACTAGCGCAATTTGATACACACGTAGTAGGGCGCTTTGATGTCGCAACACCTGATGAAACTGTTATTACCATAAATACCAATGGTAAACGCGCTGTAATCGTCGCTATGCCATTTTTACGTGCAAGCGATGTAAGTTTACTTAGCCAAACCGAAAGCGGCCCTAGTTATGCTCAAGGCGTTTCAAAAGCTTACGAGCTTGCACTAGAACAAGCTCTTAATGAGAATGAGCAAAACTCACCATTAATAGTAATGGGGCATTTACACGCAAAAGGCGGGGATATCTCAAGTGATTCTGAGCGTAACTTAGTAATAGGTGGGGAAGAGTCTATTTCAGCCAATGTATTTGGTAAACAAGCAAACTATGTTGCCCTTGGGCATTTACACAAAGCGCAACAAGTCGCTAAAAGCGATATTATTCGCTACAGCGGCACACCTATTCCTATGTCGTTTTCAGAGCGTAACTACACGCACCAAGTAAATGTTGTTGAGTTTATTACTGATGAAAAAAACATATTAGTACAACTGTAAACCCCCTTTACATTCCGCGCTCTGCCGATGTAATTATTTTACCAAAAGGGGAGTGTGTAGCATTAAGCGAACTATGCGAGCAAATTAAAGCGCTCGACACCGCACAAAATACAATAGCGCCTTATTTACGTGTAAGGCTTAAATCAAGCGATACCGACACCACCTTCAGAGAACAAATAGAGCAAGCACTTGAAGGCAAGCATATTAAATTTTGTGGTATTGAACGTGTACGTGAGCAATCGACTCAAAATGACGACAACACCGTATTTGAAGATTTAAGCGAAGTTGAAATGCTCAACCCACTAAACCTATTAGAACAGGCATTCGCAAACGATAAAGACATGGCAGGGCAAAGCGTACCCGATGAGCTAAAAGCACTTTTAAGTGACGTGATAAACGAACTTACGGAGCAAGAACAACTATGAAAATAACCGCAGTTCGTATTCATAATTTAGCCTCAATAGTTGACGCTGAAATAGATTTTACTCAAGCTCCATTAAAAGATGCAGGCTTATTTGCGATAACAGGCGATACAGGCGCGGGCAAAAGTACCTTTTTAGATGCGATATGTTTAGCGCTTTATACTAAAACAGCGAGGCTACGCGGTGATAAAGGTAACTTAATTGAGTTTAACGGCGACAGCATTAAGCTAAATGATGCGCGAAACTTACTACGCAGAGGTACGTGGGAAGGCTACGCCGAGGTCGACTTTTTAGGGCAAGATAAACAGCTTTATCGTGCGCGTTATACAATTGCACGCACCCATAAAAAAGTAACAGGCAAACTTAAAGTAGCAGAGCACACTTTATTAACCCTGCCAGACGAAACCCTTATAGCTGACAAAAGCCACACAATAAAAGAAGTCGAGAGTAAAATAGGGCTTAACTTTGAGCAGTTCTCCCGTGCCGTACTTTTAGCGCAACATGAGTTTGCTGCATTTTTAAAAGCCACTGGCGATGAGCGAGCGCAACTTTTAGAGTGCTTAACAGGCACCGATAAATTTAGCCGTATTGGCGTGCGTATTTTTGAACGCCATAAAGAGCAAATAGCAAAGCTTGAAGCGCTTAAAGCAGGCCTTCAAAGCTATACCTTGTTAACGAGCGAAGAACTTGAGTTACAACAAACCAAGTTAACCGATTTAAAAACGCAAACCGAACACACAAAAAAAGAGCTAACTAAAACCGAAAAAGCACTTAACTGGTATCAGCAAGCTACAGTGCTTGAGCAAAACTTACTGCAAGCACAGCAAACCCAGCAACAAGCAAGCTCAGCACTTGAAAGTATTACCTCACAAAGCGAGCAGGCAAAACAAGCTAAACAAGCGCTTGAAATAAAAGATAACCGCAGCCGTTTTACTTTGTTAACCGATCAAAATACGGCGTTAGAACAGCAAATAACATCACTTAAAAGTGTTGATCATTTAGCGGTAATTAACGAGCGTAATACCGCGCTTGCTAAGCATACCGAGCTACTTAATAACGCCAATGAGCAAAAACAAAATGCAGCGCCCGTTATAGCAAAAGCGAGAGAGCTCGACAGCAGCATTGCTTTGCAAACTCAAGCAGTAAAAGGCACAGAGTCTCAAATAACCAAAGAGCAAACTCAACTTGATGAGCTCACACAGCAGCTTAAACAAAGCAATAACGAGCTAGAACTCGCTAATACCGACTCAACTAAAAGCCAGCAATGGCTTAATGAGCATGCACAGCTGCATGTTTTAGCAAAAGACTGGAGCTACTATCAGCAAAGCTTTAATACTTACTTAAATGCACAGCAGCAATTAACCGCAAACCTTGCACAAAGCCGAACTCTTAATACCGAGCTTGCAGGTCAGAGCGAGCGTTTAAATATACAAAATAATAAAGTGCAGCAGTGCGAGGCGTTACTTACGAGCGAGCAGTCAGCTTTGCAGGTTTTAAATACTCAGCTTAATGAATTTAATGCAGAGCACTGCGACGCGCAGCTAAAAAGTATTGATTACTTAAAAGAGCAGCGAGAGCGCTATAAGCAATTTAACGCAGAGCTAAAACAAAGCACTCAACGCCTGCAAGTGCTCAATCAGCAGCTAAATGAAAGCCAGCAAGCCCATACTTTACTTAATCAGCATTTAATAACTAGCGAGCAAGCACTTAAAGGCAGCGAGTACGCACTTAACCAAGCGCGTTTAAGAGCTAGCGAAAACGTAGAGCATTTACGCACTGAGCTTCGCCCTAATGAGCCTTGTTTAGTGTGCGGCGCAACGGATCACCCGTATGCGGCAGCTCAAAATCAGCAATTAAATAACTTAATTATTGATTTTGAAAATGCTTTTAATATAGCTAAAAAGCAATTTGACCATGCACAAAGCGAGCTGCATAAGCACCAAACTCAACATGCTGTGTTAACTGCTGAACACGGACAACTTGAGCAAATAATACAAACAGCAAAAGCCAAACAGCTCGACATTAAAAATACCATGCAAGGCGCACGTAGTGAGCTTAACGACTTAACGCCTGATCAGCTTGAAGTAACTTATAAGCAATTAACGCAGCAAAAAACGCAATACTTTGAGCAGCAAAAACGCCAACGTACACTGCAAACCAAAGTAAACGAGCTACTAGCAGCACTTAAAGCAGAGCAGCAAGTACAGCAGCAACTGAGTAATAAACACCTTGAGCTTACACACCATCAAAACCAATTAACGAGTAAGCATAGTGAGCTAAGTACGCAAATTAACGAGCTCGGTACAATGCTTAATAGCCAATTTGAAAACAGTGATTTTTGGCAGCAACTACAGGCCAATAAGCTTGAGCTTACCCAGCTGCACGAGCATGTTACGCTGTACCAGCAAACTCAAACGCAACTTGAGCAAAGTCAAAAACGTCAAGACACAGCTAATGAACAAATAAAGCAACTCACACCGCTTATAAGTAACAACGAGCAATCGCTAAAAGCACTTAATGAAGAGCTTTTAAAAGCTAAAGCGCTATTAAACGCTTCGCAAAGTGAGCGCTTAGCTTTATTTAATAACGAGCAAATAAGCGCTGACGACTACCAAACAAAACTCACAAGTACGCAAGAGCAAATGCAATCGCAGGTTCAAGCGAGTCAAAAAGCCTATGACGACGCTATAAAACAACGAGATGAGCACACCATAACGCTTAAAAATGTAGAGCAACGCTTACTTGAAAACAGCCAAGAGCTAGCAACACTTGAAGCACGCTATAACCAGTGGTTTGCTGACTTTAAAGCGCAATACAGCGGTGCAACACACGAACAGATCAAAATTTTACTAACGCTTAGCAGCGAGACTATTAAAGCGCATTTAACTCAGCACGAGCAGTTAACCCAAGCGCTAACAGATGCAAACGCCGCATTAAAACAGCAGCAACTTACGCTTGAAAAACACAACAGTAGCGATAAACCAACACAAAGTGCAGAGGCTTTAAGTACGCAATTAAGCAACTTAAACGAGCAACAAACGCAGCTGCAAAATTTACTACTAGCAACTAATACCGCTATTGAGCAACACAACCAAAACGCAAAGGCGCTTGAAGGTAAGCAAGCTGAACTAACTACACTTAAAACGCAGGTTGAGCAGTGGCACTTGCTTAATAAAGTATTGGGCGATGCAACGGGTAAAACCATGCGTAACTTAGCACAAACACAAACGTTAAAAATATTACTGCACTATGCCAACAGTCATTTAAAAACGCTCAACAAACGTTACGAATTAACCGCCATAGCGCAAACGCTCGACATTGCGATTATCGACCGCGACATGGCCGACGAGCAACGCTCTGTTAATACGCTCTCAGGCGGTGAGTCATTTTTAGTATCGCTAGCGCTTGCACTTGGTTTAGCATCGCTTTCGTCAAACAAAGTACAAATCAATTCTTTGTTTATTGACGAAGGGTTTGGTACGTTAGACAGCGAAACCCTAAGCATTGCAATGGACGCTTTGGATTCTTTGCAAGCACAAGGCAGAAAAGTAGGCGTTATATCGCACGTAACACAAATGAGCGAGCGCGTAGCCACTCAAGTGCATGTAGCGAAAAAGCCAGGTGGATATTCCACAGTTGAAGTTTTATAACAACATTACTGCAAACAAGGAAATACAATGCCAACGTTTACAGGCGAGCAAGCAGCACAATACGATAGCCGTATAACCCGTTTAGTCCCTGGTTATGAATTATTACATCAGCTCACTAACGCGCAACTACAAGCAACACTAAGCGACAATGCACATATTTTGGTAGTAGGGGCAGGCACAGGCAAAGAAGTACTCGCATTAGCGGCACTAAACTCTACGTGGCAATTTACTGCGCAAGATACATCGGCCGATATGCTTGCTATTGCAAAGCAGCAATTTGACGAGCAAGGTATAACAAGCCGAGTAAATATTCATAATGGCCCAGTTGATAAACTATCGGTTAAAGCCGATGCTGTTTTATGTTTATTAGTCATGCATTTTGTAGAGGATAACGGCGATAAAAAAGAGTTATTAAAAGCGATTAAAGGCAGCCTTAAAAAAGACGCCAACCTTTATATTGCAGATTTAATGCGCCCCGAAACGTTATTTGAGCGCGAAGCCCAGCTTACAACGTGCGCGCAATTGGGTTTAACCGAAACAGGTAAAACACAAACAGGGCACGACTTAGAAAATGAGTTTTACCCGCTTGATAGAATGCGCTTTAGCGAACTGTTAAACGAGTGCAAATTTGGTATTCCGAAGCTGTATTTTAAAGCTCTAGGCTTTAGTGGGTATGTAATCAAATAGTTTTAAATTTAAGTAATATAGCCAAATAAACACCGAGTAAGCTTACTCGGTGTTTTTATATAAACCCCTCCACACCCCGAAGTTTCTCTAAGCGTAGGTCGGTTAAGCGAAGCGCCACCCGACGCTCTAATATTAACATTACTTGTACTAGCTCAGCTTCTTACTGTGTCAGTAAACTTAACCAATCTCTCCAAGTGCTTTCATCGCAGCTTGTGCTTTGTCTGTTTGTACAAAAATATGGTCGTGATAAAACGCAGCAACCACATTAGCGCTAATGCCATGCTCAGTTAGCTTTGCAGATACCGCAGCAGTTAGCCCAACGGCCTCAAGGCTTGAATGTACGTTAAGGGTAATTAAATTATATTTACCTTCATAGGTAATACCTGCTCTGTCGGCAGTTACAGCTTTTAAAATAAGGGTTAGCCCTTCTTCTTCAACATAAGTGGCAAGTGGCGCTAAGTGAACATAATCAGCAAGTGAGCCTGCTAAGCAACAAAAAATATACTCGCCTTGCTTAAGCGCTGGCTGCATTGATTTTAATAATTCGTTTAACTCTAAAATTCCGGCCATGGTCGATCCTTACAATGTGTTATTTAACCTGAACTCTGGTTATTTAGTCATTTTTAGCTGCGCGACTAGCTCGCTTAATCTCGCAATTTTTATATTACTTAGTTGCCTGTAATCAAAATATGGGCACACAATAATGTTGTTACTGGTGTCTATTGCAAACTCGTCGTCGAGCCAATCAAGCTGTACATGAAGCTTACCTTGTTGTAATAAGTTTTTAGCGTGCGTACGCCCTGCAATTATGTGTAACTGGTTTTTATTGCTAGAAGCTTTATTTGCACAAGTAATAGTAATGTTAGGCGCGCTAAATAGCAGGGCAGTTTTACTATTTTTTTGTAGTAAATACTCATCGCGATATTGTTGCCAAGTAGAGGCTTGTTTAGCAAATGAATAATGCTCACTTGGCAGGGAAAATAGCACTTTTGCGTACACGTTAAACACTTTGCGCCAACCATTACCACAGTGCTGGTTTATGGTATTTATTTGCTCATTTATAACCGGTTCTAGGCATTCAAGTGTTTCAAAAAACGGCATTGGCGGCGCTTTTGCTACGTATACCGCTACGCTAAATTGCGTATCACCTAAGCCAACTAATTGGGTATTCAAGTTAGTTAGCCTTGTTTTGCGCTAAAATACGGTCGAGGTTATTTGCAAAGTTTTGGCGATCGGTTTGGCTAAGTGGCGGCGGCCCACCACTCATTTCTACGCCACTTGAGCGCATGGTATCCATAAAGTCGCGCACGTTGAGTATTGAGCGGATATTCTCGGTGGTATAAAGCTCGCCACGCGGGTTGAGTGCTTGCCCGCCGTTATCAATTACTTCACTTGCTAGCGGAATATCACCAGTAATAACTAAATCGCCTTTTTCAATACGTTTTACTATTTCGTCGTCGGCTACATCAAACCCCGACGATACTTGAACGCGGCTTATGTATTTTGACGGCGGAATACGCATTGCGTGATTAGCCACTAAAATAGTCTCGATTTTCATACGCTCTGCAGCTCTAAAAAGTATTTCTTTTATAACAACAGGACACGCGTCTGCATCTACCCAAATTTTCATGCTATGGTCATTTTTATTGCTTTAGAATTAATATGATCCTATAGCAAATTTTTTTAATCGGCTAGCAAACTTTATATCCATCTATATTTAGATAATACGTACTATTTATGTAATTTAAAAAGGAGCTTACATGACGGCTATAAAATACGGTTTACTTATTACAGGGCTATTTTTTCTTAGTGCTTGCACCAGCCCTCCTGAGGGAATAACACCCGTTAAAAACTTTGATATACAAAAATATAAAGGCAAGTGGTTTGAAATAGCGCGGCTCAATCACTCATTTGAAGAAGGTATGGAGCAAGTTACTGCTACGTATTCAATTAACGACGATGGCACGGTAAAGGTCCTTAACAAAGGGTATTTAACAGATGATAAAAAATGGGATGACGCCGAAGGCTTAGCCAAGTTTGTTGAGGGCACTGACACAGGGCATTTTAAAGTCTCGTTTTTTGGCCCATTTTATGGCGCTTACGTCATTTTTGAGCTTGACCAACCCGATTATCAATATGCATTTATAACCAGTTACAACAAAGATTACTTGTGGTTTTTGTCGCGTACACCAACGGTTAGCAAAGAGCTTAAAGAGCACTTTTTAACTAAAGCAAATCAGTTGGGTTTTGCTACCGATGAAATTATTTGGGTAAACCATTAGGGTCTGTTTATCTTTTGAGGCTAAATGTGTAGCTCTGTGTTTGGTGTTAAAACAAGGCTGAGTCTATGAAATGTGGTTTCTCCACATGAATAGGCTGTAACGCAGCACAAATAGATGCCAAACATGCGCTGCCGGTTTGGTCTAGGGCCGATATACACTTTGTTACTTGATTTTTACTTATTCTTACATGGATGTAAGCCAGTAGGGTAACGCAGGAGCAGTTACTTATCCCACTAGGTTACACACCTCGCGCCGCAATTAAATCGCCCCTGAATAGAACAAATTTTAATTCGGGAAGGTCAACAGTACTTGGTATGTAAAGGGGCTTTACAGTTACTAAACAGCTAATTGTTACAGCTGTAATTAAATGATCATATCACTGTAAAGTAATTTAAATATACCGTTGCTAAATTACTTACACTTGCTACAAGACAGCGAGTAATTGGCATACTGAATATCCCCCTATTTTTGGCAGGCTTTATAGCTTGCCATTTTTTTTGCTAAATTTAGATAACCAATAACAGATCACGATTTTACTAACTGAAGCTAATTTAGCGCTAAAAACGGCAACGCAGTACAAATAATATGTTATTTAAAACACTAAACTATTTTGAACAATCTATAATATTTTATAAAAAATCCTTAAAATTTATATGCTTATATTAATATAGCCAAAATAAATAACACTTCATAGCCTCTTTAAATTATTTTACAAAGTAGCACACTTAGTAAAATATTGATCCAAGCAGTTAATAACAGCATTTTATTTTGTTATTTAGTAGTGCATTTTTTAAATACATTTTTAAAATAATTAAATTTGCGACTTAAAAACAGTTAAAAATATGCAAATAGAGTCCAAAAAGTAGCAAATAAATTATGTATTTAGCTCCGTAAACTTATTAATTACTGTTTGTTTAATCTGCTTTTTAAATTGTTCGTGAGTACGTAATTTTTCGGTTTATCTACGTTAACTTTATATTTTTACATTATATACAGTAAGTTAGCCCATTCCCAAAAGCTGATTTACCTTTAAAAAATCATCAATACTATCCAGAAAATAAATTAATAAAAATTAATCCATTAATATTAGTATAATAATGATCCAAGTCATTTACCATCTAGCAAGACAGAACCTATGATGTGTGGTTGCTCCTCATAAATAGGCGATAACGCAGCATAATACCAAACATGCGCTGCCCTTTGGTCCCTCTAGTGACAGTTGACTCTTTGTTGCCTAAATAGATGTGGGTGAGGGATATGAGCAAAACGTGGAAACTTTGCTCGGTTTTTACTTATTTTTACGCAGATGTAAGCCAGTAGGGTGACGCAGGAGCCGTTACCGAGCTCTCTCGTTTACAAACTTCGTATCGCGATTAAACCTCCCCTAGATTGAACAAATATTAACTAACAAAGATCAACACGCCCTCGTTATTATTTTTAATCATTGCGTGTATAACTACTTAGTAAAATAATGATCTTAAATAAACAACCATATTTGCCCGTTTACCTATAATATTTAAGCTTTTAAGTACTTTAAAATACAAAGTAAAAATGACAATGAGCGATCAGAGAAAGCTAAACTACGTAGAGTTGCAGCATATGACTTATCGCCTATGAAAAAATTTTAGTAATGTATTTAACTGTGAGTTTACTGACTATGGACCAGAGTACACGGCTTTTAGCGGATAAGGCTTAGACGGTGGGATTTTTTAGGCTCCATTCAAATCACTGACTCAACACAGAGCAGCACGACTTATTTTTACAGCGACGACATACATACAACGTTAAAAAGTAACCTTATTTGGTGGCACAATATTAAAGCCTATTTTTTAGCTCCCTGGTGGTTGTCGGTCTCACTTTACAGAGCCAAGTGGTAACAAATTTGCTGTATGGGCGGAAGAACACTAGGTTTTATAGGGGCTGCAGGTCATTAATACGCAAAGATCAGAATTTTACTAACTAAACTCGATTTTAGTTAAAATAAACCGATTTTTTACCAACTCATTAAGCAAAAGCATCAAAATAGAGTGTTTTTTAGGCATTTAAGGCCAAAAATAGATGAATACGTGTAAATTAATAGAGCAAGTTAGTAAATGCGTGATCTGTAAATCTCATTTACCTTTAGGCGCTCGTCCCGTAATACAATTTAACCCAAACGCACATATTTTAATTGCAGGTCAAGCACCTGGTATTAAAGTACACAAAACAGGCATACCCTTTAACGATGCAAGTGGTGACCGCTTACGAGAGTGGCTAGGGCTAACAAGTGATGAGTTTTATAACGCCAATAATATTGCTATTTTACCTATGGGTTTTTGTTACCCTGGTAAAGGAAGGTCGGGCGACTTACCACCACGAAAAGAGTGTGCACCGGCGTGGCGCGAGCAACTACTGACTGCATTACCCAATATTGAGCTAACAATAGTGCTTGGTAAATATGCACAGGCTTACCATTTACCACATACTAAAAACCAAACATTAACCGAGTTAGTAAAATCATGGCGTGAGTATTGGCCAACTCATTTAGTGCTTCCTCATCCAAGCCCACGCAATAATATTTGGCTTAAAAAGAATCCATGGTTTGAACACGATGTATTACCCGCACTTAGCATTCGCGTCGCGACTATTTTAAATAAGTAAAACGACTGGGCGTAACAAGCTCTCAGGATTAGAATTTATTTAATTTACGAGCTACTCAATGGCGGAGCAAGATTTATAACGCAGTTCTATTATCGTAAAACAAACCTTAATATTTACCGTAAAGGGGCTTTACAGCCAGCTTAAACTTTAATTAACTTACAAAAAAATAGATTTTGTTTATAGTTCTACTTCTCAGTACACACTATTAAAAATAAAAATCGAGGTTACCTAATTTGAATGCATCTATATTAACCGAAGTAATACTTCCTTTAGCCCTTGCGCTTATCATGTTTGGTATGGGTCTTGGGCTTACAATAAATGACTTCACTCGATTATTTAAAAGCCCACTTGCTATTGTTATGGGGTTAATTGGTCAACTTGTAGCAATGCCTTTATTAGCATTAGGGTTATGTTATTTAATGAACTTGCCAACACCCATAGCCATTGGACTAATGATATTAGCTGCATGCCCTGGGGGCACTATGTCAAATGTGGTAAGCCAACTCGCTAAAGCTAATTTAGCGCTTTCGGTGAGCTTAACGGCAGCTTCTACAGCTATTAGCATTGTAACTACACCGTTTATTATTGGCTTTGCTATGAATCAATTTGCACCGGCAGACGATACTAGTTTTTCTATTTTAACTACATCACTTGGGTTATTTGCTATTACCTTGGTGCCTGTTGCTATTGGTATTTGGTTACGTCACTCTAGAAGTGATTTTGCTATAAACATTGAGCCGTTTTTTAGGCGCTTCTCTTTATTTTTTATGCTTGCGATGATTGCGGCATTGGTAATAAAAGAGCGTAACTTATTAGTTAGCTCATTTAACGATGTATTTTGGGCGTGTATAGCGCTTAATATTGGCTCTATGATGTTAGGTTGGTTGATTGCTAAAAGTTCAAAATTAGATTTAACTGATTCGCTGACGCTTTCTATTGAAGTAGGGATTCAAAATGCATCGTTAGCCATTTTAATCGCTATTAGCTTTTTAAATAAACCAGCATACGCAGTAACTGGCGGCGTATATGGTCTTGCTATGTTTATAGGCCCACTTTTATTAATTGGCGCATTAAAACTTAAAAATAAACGCACTATGAAAGTTATACATGGAAATAAATAAACACCCACTTGTAACGATAATAGTTAACTATTAATTTTTCTTAAAAATATAAAATTTAGGCATCAAAAAAGGTGGCAACAGCCACCTTCTTTTATAAAATAATAAATTTATAGTAGTGCAAAAAGCTTTTTAAGTTGTGGCATATATTCGCTCACAAGCTCAAGGTTACTCTCACTAACAACTGGTTCGCTTGATTCAACAGCGCTTAATGTTTTTCCAAAAGAGCCCATTGACGAACTAGCACTACTGTCTTTAGCGCTTTTCATGCTGCTTAAACCACCCATAACTTTACTGGCTGTTTCTTTATTTTTTTCAGATAAACCAGATTTAAGGTTTTCGATGTAAGCCATAGAAACTTCAGAACCAACCGTAATTAACTGCTCTGGAGTAAAACCATAACGACTCGTTACACCTTCAAAGCTCTTGTACAGGTCTTGGTCTTTAATCATGCTCAGTGCACTGTTAGCTAAAGAACCTTGCTCTGATGTTGTTTGATCAGCAGAAGCGCCCAACATACTACCTAAATCAAGACCTTGTAAAGAGTCTTGGGCGCTCGCCCAGCTTGTTACTGCTGGTAATGCTTTCATGTAGTTTTGTAAGTCACCTTCAGTAATGTCTTTTGCAAAACCAGAAAAGCTCATTGCTAACAAACTAAGTGATACGAGTATTTTTTTCATGTAGGCGTTTCCTATTAATATATGAAGCCCTAAAAGCTAGAGCTGCGCAATTAGAAACTAAATAATTGCATATGCCAATACAAAAAAATGTATTAGCCGGTTTTACAGTACAAATTATGGCAAATGGATAAATATCTAAGATTTAAGTTGATTCACCACAAGTCAATGTACAGATGATATAATGCATTTTTGATAATTAGAGCTGAACACAATGTTAACAATTTCAAATACTGTCACTATAGATGAATGGGAGCTGGAGCTTACTGCAATTCGCTCGCAAGGTGCCGGTGGTCAAAATGTTAACAAAGTAGCGAGTGCTATTCATTTACGTTTTGACATTAATCGCTCTAAGCTTCCTGACTTTTATAAAGAACGTTTACTTGCCCTAAACGATACGCGTATTACTAAAGATGGCGTTTTAATAATTAAAGCGCAAAGTCATCGTACGCAGGAGCTTAACCGTGACGACGCCCTTAAACGTTTAAAAGACCTAATTTTAAGCGCAACAAAGGTAAACAAAGCGCGAAGAGCTACCAAACCAAGCCGTAATTCGCAACGCAAACGCATGGATAAAAAAACCAAGCACGGGCAAAACAAAGCTTTACGCGGCAGTGTCAAAATTTAAACCTTAACAATTGAAGCTATGCTTAACCATTAAGGAATGATCCAATGTGGGAGGGGTTGCGAGTCTAACAAAGTATGGGCTCCTCTACCTTGCAGCATGCCAAGTGTGGCTAACATACCCGCCTGAATACATTGTGGTGCAGCCACAGTAATAGAGCGCGGTGCATCAATCACCGACCAACCCGTTTTTGGGTCAAGAATATGACTGTAACGAACCCCGTTATTTAATAAGTAACGTTTAGCGTCGCCGCTTGTTGCAAGCGCACCACTGCGAAGCGAAACCACCATGGTTTTTTGTTGCTCAAAACCAGGGTGTTCAATACCGACTTGCCATGGTTGAGCATCATTTCGCTCACCGGTTACGGCTAAATCGCCCCCTAAATTAACCAATGCCGGAACATTACTACGCTGCTTGAGTAACTGAATACATTTGTCAACCGCGTACTCTTTGCCTATACCACCAAAATCAAGCTCCATTGCTGCAGGTAAGGTAATGGTGCTCTCATTAAAGAGTACTTTATCAAAGCCAATTTTAGGCAGTAGGGCGTTTATTTGCGAGCGGGTAGGGAGTGTATCTGAGCCGTCAAAATGCCATACTTGGCGTAAAATACCTGAACTTATGTCAAATAATCCTTGGCTTAAATTAAAGCATTGCTGGGCAAAGCTCAGTAAAGCAAAAGTTTCATTATCAATAGAAACAGCTCTACCTTGGCTGTTATTTATAGCCGTGCACACACTATTTGGATTATATCGGCTATATTTTTGCTCTATTCGCCAAACCTCATTAGCAACCAGGTTGCCAAGCTGCTTAGCTAAATGGGTATCGGTGCTGTCTAGCAATAATTCGCAAGGGCTTGCCATGGCATTAAATTGCACACTCAAACCCGCACCTTGCGAATGTACTGATATTGCTTGTTTACCCACGTTAGTCGCTCAAATTATTAAAATGAATAACTAAATTGTAGCACTACCGCATCTACGCTTGGAAATAAATCAAGCGATGACAATGCGCCTGGTTCTGCAAAACCATTATTAGTAGGCTGTTGAGTGTAATACTCAGCACGTAAAGATAACGCATGACCATTACTTAACTTAGTGCCGTATTCTAGTCCTAGCGTGTAAGCATCCATTTCACCAATACGGTAATCAGCGCTAGCATACTGTGGTAATGCCTCTGCAGCGTTTAAAAATGGTTGATAAAACTCAGCAGCAGACTGCTGATAATATCTAAAGTGGGGCTCTAAGTAGCTGTCATCCCAAAGTAGTAAGCGCCAACGCGTATCAACTGTATGAGAATTAATTTCCCAGTCATCCCACATATAACGATACGAAACATCAACAATACTGCTGTCTAAATGAACTTTAGATTGTAAGTACACACTTTGCTTTGTGCGCTTATCTGGGCGGTTTTCGTAAAGGTAATCTTGTGCTAAGCCCTCACTATTGACCACACTTAATACTTTAAACGGGTCGGATTGATAACCATCTACAATGGAGTGCGAATAGTTTAATTGCACCAACATGCGACGGTTAATAATTTGCGTCACCCCGATGAGTAAATCGGTCGTGGTTTTATCATCTTGATCGGTTAAACGCGTAGAGTTAAAAGTATCGTCCCACGTTGCGGCTTTACTATCGCCCACAGGCATGGAAGTAAACGCAATAGGTATACCACCTTCAGGGTTAAAAGTATCATTAAAGTAACTGCCACCTAACGAGAGGGTGGTGTTCTTTTTATTAAAATCAATCGCTAGACTACCATTAACACCCAGTGATAAGTAATCATATTCTTTTGAAATATGCACACCCGAACTAAATGTGTAATCACGCGCTAATGGCTGAGTCCACTGCGCATTAAGCTGAACACGCGTATCGCGAAAAGTATCATCTAACGGCGTTTCGCCAGGTTTTACATCATACTGACCATTGCCCGAAGGGCGTGTAAACGTTTGCACATCAGGTTGCGCTACGGCGCCATTGGCTGATGCACCGGTAAGCGTGTCTAAGGTTAACCGTAAATTTAAAAAGTGATCATCTGCAAATTCTTTTTTACCGTTGATCATGGCCTCGGTTGCCATAACTCGGTCGGTTTCACCATAATACAAAACGGCGGTGTCAAACTGCCAGTCTTTGTTTATTTCGGCCTGTGCAGTTGCTGAAGTGCCCAGCAATGCACACGCTGCTAACCCTAATGCAGAGGCAATATTAGGCGCTTGGTTTTTATGCATTTTAGATTCGATTAATTGCATCCGCAACCTCCGCCACCAAAGCTGCGACCCCCACTAGACGCTTCTTTGCTAAAGTAAATATGATCGTCTACCGCGGCATCTAAATCACTGCTCATAAGCATTTCATCTTTGGCAAGCAAATCGCGCTCCCACGGCTCCACGCCTAAACTAGCACACCCTGTTGCCGATACGACTAGCAAAATTATTACACTATTTTTTATTAATTTTTTCATTTAGACCTCTTAAGGCTGCGCCGCAAGTAGTTGATTTATTTCTTGCTCATAGTTAGCTTTTTTACTGCTGATAAAACCAACATGACGATATTTAATTTTTCCATCACGTCCAAAAACATAGCTACTTGGCATACCAATTAAATCGTATTTTTTGCCAATAGTTGCCTCTGGGTCGTAAATAATAGGGAAGTCCGCCGGTGTTTGATCCAAAAACGACAGTGCGTCTTTATGCTCAACATCTAAGTTAATTGCCAACACAGTAAAACCCTGCGCTTGGTACTTAGCCTGCATTTCATTGAGCCACGGAAATGATTTACGACACGGTGCACACCACGACGCCCAAAAGTCTAAAAATACAACCTGACCTTTTAACTCTGCTAGTGTGTTATTTAGTTGTTGCTCGCTAGAGATACGTAATGGTTGTGGATTAGCTTGCTCTGTCGCTGCAGTCACACTGCTTGCAAACATTATTGCAAACATAACCATAAGGCGAATAAAAATAGGCACTTATTAACGCTCCGTTTGTGGTTTTTATTATCGAATTTAACTGTATTAGCTAAACCTTAAGGAAGTCTTAAGAAAAGGTAATAAACCCACAAGGAGCGATTAAAATAAGAGAAAAATGCCTGATAGGGCTATCAGGCATTAAAAAGGCTAAAAGTTTAGCAAGTTAGCAGGAGAATATTGGTCAGTCAGCACCTTGGTATTAGCAGGCCAATCTTGCCCGTCTTTAGTGAAGTCCATAAACTCACTAATTACTTTTATGTCTATATCGTATTTTCCTAGTCGCGATGCTAACGCTTTTACGCGAACGTTTATTTGCTCGTTGGTTGGCGGTGCTTTAAGCCCCGCTAAAATAATACGGTTACTACGATTTTCACGACTCACATTTATAAAGTCGCCAAATACAGCGTGGTACGTTGCCGACTCATGCTCGTAAAGCTTACTGCTTGAAAACGTATTGGCCGCAATGACACCGTCCTCAGCTAAAACACTTTGCACTTCTTCAAAAAACTCTTTGGTAAGTAAATGCTCAGGTATATAGTCGCCATTAAAGGCATCTAAAATAATCCAATCGTATTTTTCTTTTTTAATCGCAGCGCGCTTTATAAAAATACGACCGTCTTGCACACTTGATGTAACCACATTGTTTTCAATAAAGTTAAAGTAATCACGTGCCACCTTTGTAACCGCTGGATCAATTTCTACGTTATGAATTTTTGCAGCAGGGTATAGCTCGTGAATAACATTAGAAAGCGTACCGCCACCTAACCCTATAATAAGTACATTTTTAGGATCGTCGATCACTAAAAGGCTCGCAAAAGTAAGCTTGGTATAATTAAAAACAAGTTTGTCGGGATCATTTTTATACATACAGCTTTGGCTAGTTTGAGAACTTTTAGTATTAAACTTAAGACAACGTAAATTACCCGTTTCTTCAACAATAATATTACGATAAAGCGAGCGTTCTTCATGAATAACCTCACTAAACGTAAAGCTCGAAAACACTATTAACGGCAGTAGCAAGTATTTAAACATGAGCAACTTCCTTTTTATTAACCAAAGTGTTAATAACAATAGCCAGCAAGCCAAGCGATCCAAGCGTTAAAGCAAAGGCGCTAATAATTGTGTTTACGTCGAACGCCAGTACAAAGTAAAAAGAGGTGATAATAGTACCCAGTGCACTACCAAGCGTACTTACAAAGTATAAACGGCCAGCCACTTGACCACTTTTATCGCTATCGGTTACCAGTAAGCGCACAGAGTAGGGCGAAATCATTCCTAAAATAATTGTTGGAATGAAAAATAATGCAGTTGAAGCTAACAGCGAGCCATAGCGGCTATCTTCAATATGGGTGAATATAAATTCCATTATCGGCTGCGAAAACAGCGTAATTGGCACCACCATGATACTGGCGACTAAAAATATTAAACCATATTTAGTCAGCGATGCATTTTGAGTACTTAACTTACCACCAAGTAAATAACCAAATGATAAGCTGAGCATAAACACAGTAATAATACTGCCCCAAATATGTACACTGCTTCCAAAAAAAGGCGCAAGTATTCGCCCGCCTAAAAGCTCAATTCCCATAATGCAAAAACCACTGCAAAAGGCTAAAAAATAAATTAATGCGTTTGTATTTAAAGTCATGTAATTATCGTTTGGTAACTTAATAGAGTTCCATACTAACGTGATGTAAACATGCCCGCCAGTGTAAAAACCACTCAGGAAGAACCTTTTAAAAACAAATTAGCCGTATTTAATAATTAGCGGTATACAACAAAGTAGCTCAGCAATGACTTAAATTTGCTATGTATAAACGCACAGCGCAGGCTAAAAGTGACTCGTAGTAAAATTTAGGAGGTCGCTAGTTGATGAAAAATACAATCACGTTGAACTACCCAGCACTTTGCATTTTTTAATAACCTTTATGTAGCGACTCTCAGCTAAAGGGTATTCCACTTTGCGAGATAAGCGAACATTAAAAAATTATGATATATGAACCTATGGGACGGCTATTGAGCGCACTGTCAAAATGTGGACTCATTGGCGTTATAATTGCCTATTTTTTAAAGCAAAAATTTGTAAAATGGGCTGGCTTTTATATTCGTTATTCGTTTTGGGCTAAGGCGTATTATGCGCAACACAAAGACAAGGGGAAGCCACATAACGGCATTATTAAATCACTGGCATTTAAATAGATAAGGATTGTATTTAGGTGTGGGAAAAAATACTCCTTATGATGAGTCGACGTATTTAGTACTCTTAAAACCCAGACGCTCACCACGGTTAAAATTTGCTATTAATAGCTAAATTTTACTAGTCGTCCACCTCAGGGCATGTTGTTATATGCCGTTGCCGAGTAAAGCCACAGCACCTTCTTTAACTTGTTCGTTTGTTAGAAAAATACCGCTTTGTGGTTCAAAAACTGCGGATTGCTTTTCGTATCCAAGTAGGTACGCAGAATTTAAAGCGATAGCCATTTCATTTAGATCTCCTCCCCAGCGAAATGTAATAACAACTGGTTTTTTATATAAGGAAGAATCAAAATTGGGGAAATAGTCAGTAAACTCTGAATAAGATGATATATAAGTTTCCACACCCGAGTCCTCCGTTTTTAATTTAACAGGAAGAAAGCCTGTGTGGTTCTTTAACTCTACGTTTTTCACATAATAAACAGGAGTATTTAACTGCTTTGCTAAATCATTAAGATCATTTGTATTTGGAACATCACTGAGTGATAAAATTACATAAAGTGTCATAGACATAGCAAGATCCTTTTATATTAATTTAGGCATATAACAGTCTAATTACAGCTGGTTAAAATTAGCGGCGAAGGAGCAAAACCAATTGTTTTTTGTCCTTTTGTCATGAGTTTGTTAGCGCGTACTTTGCTGGACACTTGGCTTTTCCCAACCAAAAATGCTTACACAATAATTGACACCAACCACTAAATATTCCGTTACTTCTGAATTACCCGATAGCAAAAAACCATTACGCTTACTCTCTAAGTCAAACCAACCACCCGAAGTTATTTCGTAAAACTAGACTAAACTAGATAGCCACTTTAATTAAATAAACAAAACGCTGCCATTGAATTTGATTTATAGGTTAAGAATTTATCTTTTATTACTCGGTTATTTACATTTCATCCATAAAAAACAAATTAGCACGCTTAAACCTAAATTCGGCTCATAAAAATGACTGCATGGTGCAGTTGTGATTTATTACTGAACAGTTTTACTGAGTAATTTAAATTTTATGCCAGTAGTTTTTCGCAGTTACTGATATTCGCCCGCCGCTTTCTGTTTAAATTTTTACAGTAACTTGCTTGTGAACTTGGCCTGCCTACTGCACCACGAAATACGCGCGTAAATTGCGTGGTGAGTTTTAACCAGTTTTCGGGGGATATATTCACTCTTTCGAGCAAGGGAAGGTTCATATTATCAATATGCCCGCGTTTGTCCTCTCGCATTATTCGCCCTGTTAGCTCAACAAGTTCTAGGTACGATTTAAGCTCAAACGGGAGCCCTTTTGGCATAATTTGGCGTGGCATGCCTGCAAAGCGAAGGAGCTGTTTTGGTTGTTTGCCTTCTTTTGCATATGTTAGACGTTGTTGGACACTGGTATGGTCTGACTCCTCTGGGGTGTTAGCCATTTTCACTCTAATGGGGTTTAAATCTACATAGGCCATACAAGCCGCAAGAGCTGCTTCATCTAATAATGCTTGAGACGTAAAGCGCCCCTCCCAAAAGCGGCCTGTGCAGTTATCTTCTTTATTTGCTCTGCGGGCAATATCTTCATTTAGTAATCGCATAAACCAGCTAATACTTGATAGACGCTCGCGGTATTGGTTTACTGTTTGGTTAAAAAAGATAAGTTCAGCTTTACTTAGCTTTTCGCCCTGTATGTATTTTTGTGCAAGAGCGGTGCCTTTACAAAGCTTATGCCAACGAATAATAATGGCTTTATCATTCAACCGATTCGCTTTTTTGTCATCAACATACAGTACTAAATGCGCATGATTACTCATTACAGCGTAAGCACACACATCAATACAAAATACCTTGGCTAACTCAAGTAGTTTATCTTCAACCCAGCCTCTGCGGTGCTCGTAAGATTGGCCAGTAAAACGGTCTTCGCCACATAAAAATGCACGGCGCACGCAACGCGAAATACAGTGATAATATTTTGTATCAACCAAACTTATTTGACGCTTTCTTGCAATTGCCATATGACACTCTGCTTACTTTTTACACTATATAAAGGCTAGCCTCTAACTTCGAAAAGTACAAAATTTAAAGTGGGTGTCTTGTTAATTGTCCTTGTTAATTGTCACACAAAATTTAAAGTGGGTGTCTTGTTAATTGTCACAAGGCGACAACAGTTAAGCATAGAGCTATTCCACTGCTGCCAACTTTTCGCTTTAGTTTGAAAGGTCGCGTTGTCGGTATCAATACCTTGCTGATATATGTTTTGAACGGCTAAAAAATCGTTCTTTGCAAATGGCCTTATGATGGCTGTTACTCCAATTTGAAGTTGTTTAGGACTCATATTGAGAAATCAATTCGTTGATTTTTCTTCTTACCGGTGACACTACATCTGACTGATTAGCTAAAATAACAACAATGAAGTCATCGTCTAAATATATGTCTAACCGCGCATCAACACCTAAATATGCACCGCCATGCCCTATAATTCTATTAGTATCGGTTCCACCGATTGAAAAACCATAACCATACCAAGGCGCTGAATTATGTTGTGTTTTTTCACTATAAGCTGATTGTGTTAACTCTTTATTTAATAATTTAAATTGTGTTAACGCCAAAGAAAAACGATGTAAGTCCCCAACCGTCGAAAAACCTCCACCGGCAGGGCTGCCTTTAATAGCTCTGGTGTAAATACTATTCACCCAACCATTGCTATGCATTCGTTTTAAATAACCCGTTGCTAGGTTATTGTTTACATCATCTAATGCAAAGCTCCCCGAATTTTGCATACCCGCTTTTTTATAAATATGCTTATCTACATAGCTGTAATAAGATTCCTCGGATACACTTTCAACTATAAGCCCAAGCATGAGCATTCCTGAATTACTGTATCGATTTCGTGTGCCCGGTTTAAAAAGAAGAGGGGTACTTGCCACTAGGGGTTTATAAGCTGAAAGGTCACGATATGCCTCTTTGTTACTGGCATTAAATTCTTCATTAAAAAAGTTACCTAATCCAGACGTGTGTGTTAAAAGGTGCCTAACAGTAATTAAATCTGTATCGCCTTCAGGGAGCCAGCTTTTATCCACAAAGTTAACTAGCTTATCGTCGAGTTTGAGTTTGCCTTTTTCAACAAGTTGCAACGCCGCTATAGCGGTAAACATTTTATTCATAGAGCCTAAAGAAAACTTAGTCTCTAAATTATTTTTAACCTGCCACTCTTTGCTGGCATAACCTACCGCCTTTTGAAATAAAACATTTTGGCCTTTAGCGACTAATACAGCACCAGAAAACGCGTTGTTACTATCTAAGTGATCAATAAATTGTGCTAATTCTTGGCTAAGGCTTTTTGTGGTGAGTGAAGCATTTTTTATATTTTTTGACTCAACATCATTAAAACTGCTGTAGTTAATTTTGTGAGGAGGTGAGCTTTGTTTATTTATAACAAGCTCATATTCAAGGTTATTATTTTGAGAAATAACACGTATACGATCATTATTATTTTTTTCTGGTAAGTATTCTAATACTTTTAGTTTACCGTAAGTATTTTTCTCGTTTAAAAATACTCCAACATAAGCATCGAGGCCGTAGGTCTCTATTCTACTCTGAGACATATTATTTGAGAGAAAATCAATAACTTCACTCTGCTGCCCCTCGTTAAAAACAGTAATGAAATTTTGCGCTGTATTTTCATTACTATGAGCCGTATAAGATAGGCAAAGTACAACTAAACCAGTAATAAGATGCTTCATAAAAATCCCTTTTTAATAATTAAAATTATAGCTTAATAACCGCTAACATATCGTCGTCATCCTCATCGAAGCCAACTTCTTCAAACCCAAAACTTGTATAAAAGTCTTTAGCTATTGGGTTTTGCGGGTTATAACAAATTTCAATTTGTTCAAGCTTAGAAGTCGTTTTAATCTCTTCAATAGCCATATTGAGGGCTTTGCGCCCAATGCCTTTATTTTGATGAGTTTGATCCACCATAAAGCGCCAAATAGAAACCTTTGTAGGGGTTTCTTGTACCCACATAAAAAAGCCTACTGGCAGAGCATTTAGGTAAATAGCTTTACAGGTATACCCGCCATTGTAGTGAGCCTCAACTAACGACCACATATTACACGCTACGTATTCTTCTTGTGTTTTAGCAACCTCTAAATCGCATATCGCTTCGTAGTTATCGGCGGTGATATCTTCCAATGACAGTTTCATGCTTTTCCTTCAGTACAACTTTGTGTGATTAGTAAGCTATCAGTGTATGTACCTATAATCAAATAAATGAAGAAATTGATTTTTATACACCCTTAAATTTGCCTAAATAACGACCTACACACCTATTTAAAACAACAAGGCCGCAGTAATAAATACTGCGGTCTTTGTTTTTAGCTAAGTGCTTTAAACTAGGTACGTTTAGTAAGCGCCTGCGCTGTAAATAAGCTCGTAGCTGTGGCTGTAAATCTCAAGGATGTTGCCAAACGGGTCTTCCATGTAGATCATGCGGTACGGCTTTTCACCCGGGTAGTAATAACGAGGGGCTTGCATACGTTTTTTACCGCCAGCTTCTACAATACGCTCTGCTAGGCCTTCTACATCTGGGTCTTGAACACAAAAATGAAAGATGCCTGTTTTCCAGTATTCAAAGTTGTTTTTTGGGTTTTCTTGGTTTTTAAATTCAAAAATTTCGACACCAATACGATCCCCTGTAGATAGGTGCGCTATTTTAAATTTTTCCCACTTTTCGCCAAATACTTCGGTACACATTTCGCCAATGGGGCTTTTGTCTTCAGTAATTAAAGTGGGTTCCATTATGGTGTACCAACCCATAACCTTAGTGTAAAACTCGACTGCTTTTTCAACGTCGGGAACCGAAATCCCTATGTGCGAAAAACTACGTGGATATGTATGACTCATAATACTTCCTCTTTAACTTGTGACTTAGCTAGTGACTAATCTTATGACTAGTTGATGGAGTTAGTTTACGAACAGGGAAGCATTGAGTAAAATTATCATTAATCATCATTTTGAGTACGTTTTGTAATGATAAACCCTACATGGTTAAACACATTTTGCACCTTAGTTGAGGTAAATCATTTTACCCAAACCGCCGAGCGCCTTTATATGACGCAGTCGGGCGTGAGTCAGCACATTAAAAAGCTAGAGCAACAAGTTGATTGTGCTTTACTTGAGCGCCACGGTAAGCAGTTTTCACTCACGCCTCAGGGCCAAAACTTATATCAGCAGGGCAGTCAACTTCTTAAAGATTGGCAGTTTTTAGAACAACAATTAAAAGATGATTCGCCGTACAGCGGAGCGGTAAAGATTCAATCGCCGGGTAGTTGTGGTTTAAAGTTTTATAATCAATTATTAGCACTGCAATCTGAGCATAAAGAACTGATTATTGATTACCGTTTTGCGCCAAATGTGAGTGTGGAGCAAGCTGTGGCAAACCACAGCGCCGATATTGGCTTTTTAACTCATCCACCTACGCTTAGCGAAATAACAAGCCACAAAATTGGTAAAGAAGCGCTATTACTCATAACACCCGCAACAATTAAAATTCCAACGTGGCAAATATTATGTAATTTAGGATTTATAGGTCATCCCGACGCGAAACACCATGCGCAGTTGTTATTGAGCGAAAACTATAGTGAGTTTGAGCATATTAACCAAATAAAGCAGACGGGATTTTCTAACCAAATTAGTTTAATACTAGAACCAGTAAGTTTAGGGCTTGGCTTTACGATATTACCTGCCAACGCGGTAGGTGCTTTTAATAAGCCTGAGCTTATTAAAACGCACTATTTAGCAAATCCCGTTAATGAGACTATCTATGTGTGCCACCACCGAAAGAGGCCGCTGGCAAAACGGATGAATACAGTGATTGAGCTAATTAAGTCAAGTTAAAGGTCTTATTTTTGTCTTTCGTCATATTGGGTATTGAGCTGAATACCTTTTTCATAGCGCTTATTCATCGCTGTATCTGAACGGTTAAAATAATATAGCCATTTCATGTACTGATTAGTTAAAGCTTGTCGATAGAGTCCGTTAACTTGAAAACGTATTGCAGAGGTTTCGCTGAAAAACGGTAAACGCCTTGCTTTACATTTGAGTTTAAGCCGTAAACATAGCTCTGTATCTTCAAAAATATCTATTAGCGGCAACATACCTACGTCGAGTAGAAGTTGTTTTTTTGCAAATAAACAATGGTCTAAATAATACACTCCCCGTTTATCACCGCGAATATAATTAGAATACCAAGAGGTAAACTGAAGTAATGGATGGCGTATATTAAATTTATGGGTAAATGCCCCCCACGACATCTGATCTGCGTGTTTGTTTAACGCATTCAACCCTGCAATATCAATTATGCTACGAGGGTGATGAAGCACAATTGTGTCAGCATTTGCTTGCACAATACCCGCATTGAGCCGGCCTGCTCGTGATGCTATATCGGTTTTAATTAAGCACACGCCCGCAGCATTAATTATATCGATGGTGTTATCGGTGCTTCCCCCATCCACACAAATTATTTCGCAGTTTTTTAAATGTTGATACGCCTTGAGGATCCGTTGTAAATACCCTGTTTTTTCTTCATTTAAAGTAGGAATAATAATACTTAACATACTTTTATAACCTCATAGTTCAGAATATTACTCATGAAAACTCACTTTAGCGAGCGAGAATAGTTCATTAATTGTACGTAATAGTGCTTTACGTGCTGGGCGAGTATCTGACTGTAGATCAATCAATAATTTTTTAAGATCGCTAACATAATCAATATCGTAACCAGGTAAGCAATATTTCACCGATAATTTATTCTGCCTACACTGATGTGATAATGATTGCGATAATTCATTCGTGCTCCAAGGTAAATGGGTTAATACTGGCCAAGGTACTTTGTTAGCCATAATGATGACGCCACCATCATCAGCGTGATGCAAAGCTACGTCATTACTTTGTAATGCACTAATTGTTGCCTCAAAATATTGATGATTGAGTATTGGGGCGTCAGTACCTATGAACACTAATTGGTCATGCCCTTGTTCTCGTAGCTGATTATCAACATAGTTTAATCTATCGCCTAAGTTACCTAATTGCCCAAGCGGTAACTGCGCTATTACGTGAGCATTACTTACTAAAGAATGTGCCCACTGCGTATCGCTTTCGTTTGAACAAGCAATAACAACAGGCCCTTGCCAATTATTGGCATCCTCTATTGCGCATGCTAACAATGCATGTGCAATTTTAAGTGCGCATTGTGCATTCGACCCTTCAACAAGCCGCTGCTTACCTTGATTGAGTTTAGGCCGCTTACAAAAACAACTAACGTCGCTTGGTTTAAAACTAATTTAATTGTTTGTTTTGACGCTTTATTACTTTGGTTTATTTTATTCATTTTAATCACAGCTCACGTAGCACTAATAATTTTGTAATTCGCATTTATAACTAGGGCTTGTTTATCTTTCTAGGCTAAATTTGCAGCCATTTGTTTGTTTTTTCAGGCAGTACTGTGTTGTTATTTCCCATAAATAGGCAATAACTGAGCATCAATTCCAAGCATGCGCTACCCTTGAGCCATCCTAGAGACGACTTACTCTTTGTTGCTCGGTTGTAACTTATCCCACGCTTATTCATACTCACTACCTCTAAGCTGCGCTGTATTTTTAATACTGGATTGGCGAATAAATAATGTTGCGATCATGGATAAAATACCGATACCAGCTTTAATTGAGCCCGTCACTGTGCCGCTAATTTTTGATTGACCTATTCGCACTTTAGAGTCAACAGCGTATTCGCTCACTTGCATACCAAGAATGATCGCTTTAACTTGCATTTCTACAGTCCAGCCAAACGAGGTATCAGCCATATTTAAAGCGTGTAGCGACGACAAACGAATGGCCCTAAATGGCCCTAAATCAGTTATTTTTTGCTGCCAAAATAATGTTATTAAGTGACTAGATAGCCAGTTACCAAAAAGTTGTGGTTTAGTTAAAGCTCCATTTTCAATGGTGCCTAAGGTTCTTGATCCAATAGCAAGATCGTCACCATTAACAATCCCATTTAGTAATGAAAGGGCTTGATCCACAAAGCAAGAATCATCACCATCTACAAAAAGTACAATATCGCATGAGGGAAGCTTAGCGATGGCGGTTAAACAAGCAATACCATAACCAGGTGTACTTTGATGAACAACTTGAGCACCATTAGCGGTTGCTACTTTTGCAGTGTTGTCTGTGGAACCATTGTCACAAACAATAACGTTATCAATAACCGCCTGCTCATCAAACATTAAAGTAATCAAATTTCTGACCACAATGGAAATAGCTTGCTCTTCGTTAAGAGCAGGAATAACAACGGCAACTTTATGACCTTTATACATTTTTAATCTCAATAATGTTAACGCCGCCACGTGATTTTTCAGACATTTGCACAGGGCTAGCTGCGAGTGTATCTTTTTTGATAATGGCGGAAGTTTTTCGGTTTATTTCAGCAAAAGACAATGTGCCTGTTGGGCAGGTTTGTACACAGGCGGAGCAACGAACGCATTGTGGATCGGTCATTGGTTGGCCTTTACTTGCAAAAGCCATAACATCAATGCCTTGATGGCATACAGTTGTACATTGATTACAACTAATACATTTCGATTTTTCACTAACAATAGCAAAGCGACCAAAGCGACTGTATATATGCATTAATGCCGCTAATGGACAAGCAAATCGACACCATGTACGCCCTGAGTATTTAAAATAAAGGCCAAACCCTAAAATACCGGCTAATAAAATATCAACAACCCACTTATAACTAAATGCGTTTACTAATTGGTAGTCCTTGTTCTCGCCTTTTAAAAACAGATTAAACATATGGTTCATCCATGACTCAGGATATATCCACCCTAAAACACGAATGACTAATAACACTGCCGCTATTAATAAAATGAACTGACCAAGCATATTTAGCTTATTCCACTTAGAACCGTGTGGCATTTTATGGCGTTGCTTATCTCCCATAGTTTCAGCCATAGCACCGCAAGAGCAAATCCAACTACAATAAGCGCCTTTGCCCCACTTCATCACAATAATTGGAATAATAACGAATGTTTGAATAGCCCCAATAACTAACCAAGCAACTTGGGGAGTGTCGGTAAATACGGTATACACACCTAACGGCCAAGCGAAGATAAAACTATATGCATGCCAATAAGCGCGTGGGTGCCCCCATTCAGGCCATGTGTGAGTCGCAAGTTCTTGCGCTGAGATATAACTGGGAAACAACGCATCGGCAAAGCTTTTGCCTATTCCTGCATCAAATACACCGTTATAGCCAAGTAATGGTAAAATTATTTCTGGCAATAAAAATAATGGAAACAATTGAATCGCAAACAAAACTGACGTTTGTACTGTTACATAAGGTGTTTTTCGTCGTTTAATTCGTTGCCAACCAAAAATACCAATTAATAGGGTATAAAGAACGGTGTAGTAAAACGAACGACTTTTTAAAGAAACCGCTATTGTGCCAATTAAGGTACTGCGATCATTCACTTGCAACTGCCACCATTCACCAAAGCCTGTAATTAGGGTTGGCATTTGGTCGGGATAAGAAAAAGTACTCCAAAATGAATTTAAAAAACCATAGCCTTTCCAATCGTATAGTGCAGTTAATGCAACTAAAAAAAGGGCAAAGAAAGCCCAGCCAGACCATGTGCTTTCGCCACTGATATCCATTTTTGAACGTCTGAAGAAATCTAGCGGGGCTTCACGACCAGTTGCTAACAACACGCTATCGTTATCTAATATTTCATCTATACCATCTTTATTTTTTAACTGCACAGACCGTGGTGAAATTTTACTGACTTGAGTCGCCATTTTAAGCGTCACTTTGTCATCTTTTACCAATTGAGTTACTTGTTCGACATTCTCTGGTTTTGCCCGATTAAACTGATTTTGTCGATAAGATAAAGTAACTTTAGCGCCTGCCTCTGCTGTTGCAATCGCAGCCTCTAATGCGCTATCACCTCCGCCAACGATTAATAGTTCTTTATCTTTATAATATTGTGCGTCAATAAAACGATTTGCTACCTTTGGTAAATCTTCACCTTCAACATTCAATTTTCGATAATTACCAGAGCGCCCAATAGCAACAATCACGCGATGAGCCATTAAGCTATCACCATTATCTAAAGTAACACGTAGTTTGTTGCCCTCTTTATTTACATGGCTAACTTGCGCCAGTCTAGCTTCAATATTGTGGGCAGTAGTTTGCTCTTTAAGTTCGGTTAACAGGTTTTCTTTATGACTTACTTTATTTGAAAATTGTAATTCGCCTTCAGGCTTCATGTGAGTGGGGTAAGTATAAATAGGTTTATTATTAGGAAAATTTTCAATCGTTGAAAATGGTTTATTACTTTCTAACAACGTAACATTAAGCTGCTGTTTTTTACCTTCAATAGCGGCAGAATATCCACTAACGCCACCACCAATAACAATAACATCTACAACATCAGTTGTTTGCGTACGGTTACTAAAAGTAGTATCGGCAATAATAGAGCGAATAGCTTTAGCGCCCGTATCGCTGGAGAATTTAAGTAAAGGAATACCCGTTAAATCACCAACAACATACACACCTTTAATATTGGTTGTGCCATCTGCATTCACTAATGGTTGCTTTTCTACAGTGCGATCAGGCCATTGTCCGTGCAACCAGTGATAATAATTATTAATAATGTTCAATTTGTATATTCCAATATAAAGTTTTATGTTTATGAATTATCAATGTGATTCATCTTTGAAGTCTTTTTAATGCCGTAATAAATCAGCCCCAATAACGTTAACACGTATAAAACACCTAAAAGCACAACAGGCCAAAGCGCAGGTTGCCATTGTTGACAGCAAAGGAAATTACCGAGTACTTCGTATGTCATGGGCATAAGTAATAACCAAGCAAGTAAATAAATATTTGGGCGCAAGGCAAGCAAGGGAACTAACGGGAGTAAATACCAAGGAAAAAGCACAGGGCTTAATATAAGGGGCAAAGCCAAGGCTGCTTGCATACACAAATAAATAACCGATTTACTCATGTATCGGGTTTTACTGTATTTAAAACTTGTATAAGCAATAAACAACACCGCTATAACTCCCATAACAAACAGAGCTAAAACAACCTGATAATTGGTTAGTAGAGAATCAAGTGCAGTAAAAATAGGGGACGCATTACGCCATTTTTCAAAAAAACACTAATACTGCCTACGGGTACATACCCAAGCGCAATGGTAATACCATAAATTAGCGCGACAGTCGTAACCCAGCTGAGCACCAAAATTAAAGCGGGTTTTAATGATTTTTGTAAAAAAATAATGGCAGTAATAACATAACGGGTAAAATTTTCAGCGACATACCAATACCAATAGCGATACCGCAATATAAAAGTGATTGTCGCTGCCAAAAATAAATTGCGACAATCACTGCCAATGCAGAAAAAGCATCTATATGTAACCCAACACCAGTTTCTAAAATCAGTAATGGCGACAACGCAACAAGTGCTAAATTATTTAATTTGTTGGCCTTTTTTAATACTAAAGCCGACACATACACCGTTAATAACCCTGCAAG
>NZ_BADT01000057.1 GCF_000239855.1 Pseudoalteromonas sp. BSi20652
GTTAAAATGATCATGAACTTCATCGACAGAGGTTTTATACGTGCCTTTTTTCACTTTTTCTTTATTATTGTTTACCCATAAAATAATTATTACTTCAAATAAATCATGAAAATCGGGGTGTTGAATGATATTTGGAATTACTCGCAGCGGGTCTTCTTGCAAATTACCTTCCCAATAAAATTTAATAGATTCTCCTGCTATCGACACGGCTTCTTGAGCCACAAGGGCCGCAATTTCATGAAATGGATGCACGTCATGATCTTTAGCCAATTGACTATGAGTTGGGTCAGTTCCTGTTTCACTAATTAAGGTTTGTGCATCATCAATCTGATGCGATACGGTTTCGATGATATGGTGAATTGCAAAGCTACTTACTAAGATAAATATTTCACTGCTGTAATGTAGTATTTTTAATATTAAGTCAGCGACAAAATCGTTTTTGGCTTTTGTTAGTTCATCACGCCACGATAAAAATTGTTCGTATTTTTCTAGTATATCTACAAAGTCTAATCCTTGGTATTGGGTGTTGTCTTTTTAGTATCGGCTGTTTGGGAGGCTGCTAGATCAGCT
>NZ_BADT01000056.1 GCF_000239855.1 Pseudoalteromonas sp. BSi20652
TACATGCTGTGGGTAATGGGTAATGGATAAAGTAGATAATGGACAAAACTTGTTAGACGAAATGACAATCGTAAAATAAGTAATTAATGAGATAACAGAAGGGCGCTTACTGTAAAGGAAGCGCCTTTTTTGTTGGTGTTTGATTCGCTTATTTATGGCTGCTAAGTGCCAATTACCTAGATGCTTTCAGTTTGTAACTACCGAAATTTTTATAGATATCTTCGTTAATACCATGGCAGCCAACTTTAAAATTTAATGATTGATCAGGTGCAATCTCGTCAGACAACCAAGTTTCACATTGGAATATGAAATTGTTATTTTCATCGAAGAGATCTGCTTTAAGATTTACGCCACTTGTAGATAAGTCACCTGTGTTTTTTAAGGTTCCAATAATGTCTATTAGATAAGGTCTAGAGATTGACTTAGAGCTTATAATTTTTATTTTGCTAGATTTTACCTTGGTACTATTTGCTACCATAACACTTTCTGATTCTGCGGCTATTGGTGAATTAGGATAGCGAATATTACTTAGAACAAAGGTAAATAAAAACCACACACCTAAGGCAAAGCCGGTGCCGTATAGAAACCCTTTCCCTATCATTTTTAATGAAGCCTTGATGATTTCCAATATACTCTCCTTGGCATATAACGCCTCATTCAGAGGCTTAAAATAGTTGGCTAAAATGTTTGAGGAACGAAAAACAGCCAACTTTATTTTGTCCCTCTTGAAATTCTTGTTATGTTGCTATTTTACCGAGTCTTTTTTGTTTGTAAAACTTTATTGCTTCGTAAACAGATAAAAATAACATACCACCCGCAAAAACTTGAAAGGCAAATACGATTTCAGGTCTGCCACAAGAGCCTGACGATTGTCCCCAATGCCAAAGATAAGCAGGAAAATATGTAAAGGTAGCTATAAATAATAGTGGAACCCAAACTCTATTTCGGTTTGATATAAGGCGTAGTCCGATAGAAATGATCAGTAAAACTATTGCGGACATAAAATAGAATTTTGCTTGGGACTCATGTAATTCGGTAAGTCCCGGCGGCGGCTGAAAGCATGCATTGCTATTAAGAGAAAATAACGAAAACACAACTAATGCGATAATTTTGAACATAGCTTCCCTAGCAACATAACGCCCAATTAACGGGCTAAAAATAGTGGGCTAAAATGAAGCGGAGCGAACAGCCTGCTGTTTTTAGTCCTGTTGAATTGCTTGTTATAAGCCGATTAATTCAAACCTATATCATTTAATATCCATTTTAATTGAGGGTCTTTGTTTGAAATATAGTCATCAATTGATACCTCTATATTAATATCTGGGTATAACGCATCCTTAAGATCACTAGTGAAATGATATAATCGTTTTGAATATGTCACCTCTAGGTTGGAATTAGGTAGAATAAACTGCCCCATATCTTGATAACCTGAAGGTTTGGCACCTGTAGGCTCACCAATTAATTGTGCGTTCAGTAATTGTGAAAACTGAGCTGCGTTACTCATTGCAGCTGAGAAAGTTACATTATCAATAAGAACATAAACTCCTGTCTTCCAATCTATACTGTCAGCCAGCACGAGAAGTTGAGCCAACTTTAAACCTACAAAAAAGTCTCCACCATAATTGTCTCTAAGGTCAATTATTAACTTTTTAGATTTGTTTTTATTAATGAAAGATAATAAATCTTCGCCCAGTGATTCCATTTTTGATATTGATGTATAACGGCGAAATTTAAAATAGACCACTTTCTTATCGTTTAATGACCCAAACCAAAGATTCTCGTTTAGTTTTTCCTCAATCGAAAATATGGAATTGTTTAGATAGGTGAGTTCGGCTGTGTACTCATTTGAGTGAGATGGTTCTAATTGCTGTTCAATTAGTTCTTTGCCTATTGTGAATGTGAATCGAGCTTGAAATGTATCGTTGATAAGTCCCAGTCCATTAAGTAACTCGGCTTTTGGGATATATTGTGCTGCCCTTACTTGTCTTGAGTATTTGTTTTCAGAAAAAGGTGTTAGTTGAGAAAATAAACGGTAGATTTCTTCTGCATTCATGTCGTTAATTTTATCAAGTTTCGCACCAAGGAGGTGTTTAAAATCCTTGGTAGTTTTAATTACATAAAGCTCACCATTGAGCACCTTTAACTGAATAGGAAAACTTTTTAAATTAGCTCCCCATAAAGGAAATGATGTATGCCCATCACCAATTTTTTGTGTCAACTTCATCAGTTCAATTAATAACTGATTTTTCGTTAAAGAGGATAGAGAGCTTTTAAGTTGCGTTACCTCTTCATTAAAGCTTTGCTTAGAAATCGTATGGTAAAGATCTATATGTTTTTCAGACATCTTTTTAGAATAAAACTCTAGATCAGCTTTCCAATTTTTAATATCTACATCATTAACTCCGTAACAATGGAGTGAGATCATTGATAATAATAGAAGGGGAAATTTCACACTATATTCCTTTAGGC
>NZ_BADT01000055.1 GCF_000239855.1 Pseudoalteromonas sp. BSi20652
ATTTATTTGGCTTTTATTATCGCTTTAGAACATAAATAATCTACTATTTCAGAAGACCATGTTAGTTACGTTTTAAATGCCAGAATAATCATATATTGATTTAAAAAATATAAACTAGTTCCCGTCATCATAAAAAGTTAAAAGTTCAAACTTTAAAGTCGTAAAGTAAGGGCTAAACCGGCTCTTAGCAAATCAAACAAAGTATGTTTACTACATTATGTATTTTTCCCTCTTTAGTTAAATCAGTTTAAGTTAATTATGCTTATGTCATTATCTTAATCACTTAAAACAGTTGTTGACCTATGTGTTGCACCTAGGTTTATTATTTAGTTATGAAATAACCATGGGGCTAAATTATGTATGTTAAGCAACTCGCCAAATTAATGGCTGTGACTGCCGATACTGTTCGTCATTACACACGTGTTGGGTTACTTAATCCAATACGCAGTGAAGAAAATGGCTATCAAGAATATACAAAGCAAGACCAGCAGCGTTTAAAGTTTATTATTAGCGCTCGTCAACTTGGTTTTTCACTCAAAGATATTCAACACATTATAGGCGAGTCAGAGCAGGGGAATTGTCCTTGTCCGTTAACGCGCAAACTTATTACTAAACGCCTAGAAGAAACCGAAGCACTATTTCAAGAAACATTAAAACTACGAAACAGAATGCATGCAGCGCTTGAGCAATGGGATACATCAGCCGATGGTGCAAATGCCAGTACCGTGTGTAGTTTAATAGAATCATTTGTTGATCCAATAAACGATTCTGCAAATAAGGAGCAGCGTAATGACGACTAATACAAAAGACACCGCGCAGAACTTTATTATTGAAGGCGCTAATTGCGGCAGTTGTGTGGCTAAAATTGAAAAAGCCCTTAATAGCGTGCAAGGCGCGCAAAACGTGGAAATGAACTTTGCACAGCGTACTGTACGTGTAGAAGGTAAAGCCCGCGAAAGCACGCTTATTAAAGCAGTCGAAAACATTGGCTATTCAGCTAAGCCAATGAGTAACGAGTCTGATCAAGATGCACTTGATGAAAAAGCAAAGTCGGATGAGGCACATTATAAAAAGCTAATGTGTAATATGATATTAGCGTTAGGGGTCGGTGCGCCGTTAATGATATACGGGCTTATTTTTGACATGAGTGTGACCACCGACACACAACGAATAGCCTGGTTTTTAGTGGGCATAGTCACGCTTGTGGTTATGGCTATATCAGGTAAACAATTTTACAACGGTGCATGGCAGGCATTCAAAAACCATGCTGCCAATATGGATACATTAATAGCGCTTGGTACAGGTACTGCGTGGCTGTATTCAATGTTTGTGGTAATAGCACCAAACTTATTACCACAAGTCGCAAGACACGTATATTTTGAAGCATCATCGATGATTATCGGTTTAATTAGTTTAGGGCTCGCTTTTGAACTAAAAGCACGTGGGCGCACCTCACAAGCAATTAAACGCTTAATTGGCCTGCAACCAAAAACTGCACGCGTAATTCGCGATGGGCAAGAGCAAGACATCGACATTAGTGATGTTGTAAAAAATGATGAAGTACGCGTACGCCCGGGTGAAAAAATCCCTGTGGATGGCGATGTTATTGAAGGCAGCAGTACGGTTGATGAGTCAATGCTTACTGGTGAGCCAATGGCCGTCCGCAAAAAAACGGGCGATAAAGTCGTTGCTGGAAGTATTAATAAAAGTGGCACTTTATTATTTAAAGCCACGCACATTGGTAGCGAAACCACACTGGCTAATATTATCAATATGGTAAAGCGTGCACAAAACTCTAAGCCATCAATAGGACGCTTAGCTGATGTTATATCAGGAATATTTGTACCAACAGTCATGATTATTGCGGCGCTTGCAGGCCTTGCATGGTTAAACTTTGGACCTGAGCCATCAATTGCTTATGCTGTTGTTGCAATAACCACTGTACTTATTATTGCTTGTCCTTGTGCGCTAGGACTCGCAACCCCTATGTCGGTTATGGTGGGTATTGGTAAAGCCGCAGAGTCAGGAATATTAATTCGAAATGGTGAGTCGCTGCAAACAACATCTAAAATCACCACCATGATTTTAGACAAAACAGGCACTATTACTCAAGGCACACCGCAAGTTACCGATGTAGTTACCTTTAATAACAGTGATGAGAATACAGTAATGCAACGTGTTGCAAGCCTTGAAAGTAGCTCAGAGCATCCACTGGCCCAAGCAATTACGGCATACGCTAAAAAGCAGGGCTTAGCTTTAAGTAAAGTAGCCGACTTTAACGCAATTACAGGTAAAGGTGTCACTGGCAGTGTTGACGGGCAAACATTGTTGTTTGGTAATAAAGCGCTAATAGATAAATACGATGTAGCCGTTGATGATGCAACTGAGCAAGCTCAAACACTTGCCAGTGATGCTAAAACGCCCATGTATTTTGCAAGTAATAATAAGCTCCAAGCTATTATTGCAGTAGCAGATCCTATTAAAGAGGATTCAGTTGAAGCTATTAAACGCCTGCAAGATAAAGGTATCCACCTAGTTATGCTAACAGGTGACAACAAAGCCACTGCACAAGCCGTTGCTAAGCAAGTCGGTATTGATGACTTTATTGCAGAAGTAATGCCCGATGATAAAGTAAACGAAGTAACAAAGCGCCAAGCAAACGGTGAAATAGTGGGTATGACAGGTGACGGTATTAACGATGCGCCCGCACTTGCGCAAGCAGATGTAGGGTTTGCAATTGGCACAGGTACCGATGTTGCAATAGAAAGTGCAGACATTACCTTAATGCGTGGTTCGTTACATGGCCTTGCTGATGCAATTGCAGTGAGTAATGCAACTATTTCAAATATTAAACAGAACCTATTTGGTGCCTTTATTTATAACGTGGCGGGTATTCCGATTGCAGCCGGCGTGTTGTATCCATTTTTTGGCATACTACTTAACCCTATTGTTGCCGGTGCAGCTATGGCACTTTCATCGCTTACAGTGGTAAGTAACGCTAATCGCTTACGTTTTTTCAAACCAAATAAATCGTAATTTAAGCTAAGGAGTACATTATGTTGATGATTAATATAGGTGGTGCACTGTTAATAGCCGCAATTATTTATTGGTTTTGGCTATACAAACCAGAGCAAACACAAAGTGATGACAACAAAGTAACAATAGTCGTTGATAACGGTGTTTATAAGCCAGGACACATTAAAGTGGCAGCCAACAAAGAGGTTGTACTTACCTTTGATAGAAAAGACAGCGCGCCGTGCGCCGAAACAGCGGTATTTCCACAGCTTGATATAAGTAAAACGCTGGCAATGGGTGATGGCAATACGGTTAAACTACCCGCGCTTGAAGCCGGTGAATACGACTTTTATTGCCAAATGCAAATGTACAAAGGCAAGCTAGTTGCCCAGTAATCTGAGCTAAGTAGGTGTTGGGGTCGTATAGTTGCCTTATATAAGCTGTATAAATAGATGAGTAGGAGTCGTTATACTCAATGAATAAACTAAACCCTAAAAAATTATTGAATAGTAAATGGACCGCAACACCAGCTATAAATAAAGAAAAACACTTCATTATTGTTGAAGTGGAATTTGATGAAGATGGCAATGTAATTGAATGTATTACTGAGGCTGTTATGTCAAAAAATCAGTATCCAATTAGTTGGCGAGATTTAAAAGATAACCAAAAGTGGCTACAAGGGTGGAAGTAGTTTAAATCTATATACTTTACCTCCCACTAGGGCGTGTTGATCTTTGTGGATTGAAATTTGTTCAATCTAGGGGCGATTAAATCGCGGCGCGAGGTTTGTAACCTAGTGGGCTAAGTAAAAACCGAGCAACAAAGAGTTGATCGTCCCTAGAAAGAACCCAAAGGGCAGTGCATGTTTGGTATTTATGCTGCGTTATCGCCTATTTATGGGGAATAACCACACTACATAGGCTCTGCCTTGCCTAAAAACCAAACATACTGCTGCAAATTCACCCACCAAAGATCAACACGCCCTAATAGCGGCACTTTTGCAGATAGCTGGCACACGATGTAGGTTTGCTTAACTCAAGCGAACCTATATTTTACGGCGCATTAAGTTATGAACTCAATGCTATAACTTAGCTCATATATCACATTCTTTCTGAGAAATTCGCCATTTTGCAACAAAACAGTTAATTTCAAAATATCCTTCCAAAATTTTTATAATAAATCTCAAAAAATAATGTAACTTACTGATTAAAAATAAATTAATTATTTAGTAGCCGCGAATAAATCCTATGTAATTTCCATGTTCATATTCAGTTTATTTTGAAGGCTAACCTAAACGCCCCCTTTATTGGCTTTTTAGCCAAAGTGTGTCTTTTTAATTAAACTTAACCAGTTGATTTATAATGGTTTATTGTTTTTAATTAAATGGCTGTTGCTAAATAGCAACAATAACACCTCCCCAAATTAAGCTTTTCTCGCTTTATATCGTTTAACTCATTGTTTTTAAATAATAAATAAAAAGTGGCACCGAAGTTGTAATACCTAGAGTGTATTAAGCAAAACGTGATTAAAGCCAAAGGCCTTAATCGTAACAACCCAATGAAGGAATACTATTATGAAAACATTTCAATCAACATTAGTACTAATGGCGCTAGCTTCTTCATCAGCGGCTTTTGCAGCAACAGATTTTGATACGCTAGACGTAGATGGTAATGGCGCAATCAGCCAAGCCGAAGCATCAGTGGATGCTGAGCTTTTAAGTAAATTTGAAGAACTCGATACAAACCAAGATGGTGAGCTATCTGAAGATGAGTTTTCTAAGGCCTAAAATTAAAGCCTTAAACAGTTAATGCTCTGTAATGTTATCTAAATTCTGAGTTGCCAAAGACAATCTAAGTAGGCAAGGGAGCCTACTAAAAAGAATAACCAGGAAGTGACTAGAGAACACTATAGAGCAAATTTATTTAGGACACCGCATACTTTTGAAGGATTAAATTATGAAAAAGCTACAATCAACATTTGTACTTATGGCTATTGTTTCTTCGTCAGTAGTATTTGCAAACACAGACTTTGAAACACTCGACGCAGACGACAACGCTTCAATTAGCCAAGCTGAAGAATCGGCGCAAGTGATAGAGCAATTTGACGAGCTGAATGTTCAAAGTAGCGGTGGTCCGACAGAAAATGATTTTTTTGAATATTAATTTATAAACACTTTACTCCTAAAGGATCTTTGAAAAGGACTTCTTACCTCTAATCAGGTCACCCCTAATCAGGCCCATAGCCTAAGGAAACGATTATGAAAACAACTCTAGCTTTTGTAGCCCTTGCTTCTTCTTCAGCGGCGTTTGCTGCGGTAGATTTTGATTCTTTTGATGCAGATGGCGACGGCGTAATTAGTAAAACAGAAGCCCAAGTAAACTCGCAACTAGTGCAGCTTTTTGATCAATTAGATGTAGATAGAAATGGCGAGCTATCTAAAGAAGAGTTTTCGAAGGTTCAGTAATAAGCTCTATATTTAAGTTAGTCGTAAAGCCTTACCAGACATACTCACAAAGCAGCTAAATAATTAATACTTAGCTGTTTTTTTGTGCATTTAATTTGATATATTACATTTTAGTCACCAAATTAGTGCAAAACTCGAGTTTGAATATCATTAAGTTGCTGATTGTTAAGTTATTTTATTATTGGTTTTAAACTTGCAAATCTATTTATAACTTAGGTTAATGAGTATTTAAAATGGCGCGAATGAGTTATATCAGTAGTGTTGAGCGCTACCACGAATATGAGCATGTAATACACAGTTTACTTGAATCTATTTTAATGAGTATTGAGGACGGATTAACTAAAGAGCGTGATACCCGCTATCTGATTAAGCAGTACCCATTTTTAGAATTACAATATTGTTTAAATGCAGAAGGTTTGCAGCAGGGTAATAATGTCTGCTTTAAACGGGCATATAGCAAAAAATTAGGTGAGAGTGGTAATCAACAAGATTTAAGCGAGCGCCCCTATTTTTTGAACGCTAAAACAAGTGATAGAGTGTGCTTTACTGATCCCTATATTTCTATAGCGACTAACCATTTATGTATATCAGCGATTAAAGAGCTAAAAAAACCGGTTAATAATCAACATTACTTGGTCGTTGATGTGAGCTTAACGCAGCTTATTGAGTTTGTAATGGGTGATACTGCGCGCGCTAATATGTCGCCTTACTTCAAAGCGGGTTACGGTATTATTGTGGCGTGCTTATTTTGCTTAGTATTATTTTTACTGAATATCGTTTTTAGTGATATATACGCGCTATTAACCCATGTAGATACCTCATCAGACCCACTTGAACCCTTTAGTATCATTATTTACATCACCTTGGCATTAGCAGTATTTGATTTAGGTAAAACAATACTCGAAGAAGAAATCCTTATGCATAAGGATATTTTTAGGCACTCATCTACGCGGCGCACTATTACACGGTTTATATCTACCGTGTTAATTGCTATATCAATTGAGGCGCTGTTAACTATGTTTAAAGCGGCGCTGGGGCAATCGGAATATTTAATGCCTGCAATAGCGATGATGCTTGCAGTAGTGGGGCTTTTAATTGCATTAGCTATTTATGTTTATTTAGGGGCAAAGGCCGAAACGCTATTAATGCGGGCTCGTTTAAAACAAAAATCCTCCAAGTAGGAGGATTTTTATATTACATAACTATTTAATAGTGATTTATTGCTTATCTTGCGCGCGTTTGGCTTTAAAGTCAGACTCGCTCGTCCACTTTGGCCAATCGCCATTGTTTGCAAGCTGTGTGGCTATATCAACAATAAGATCTATATCTTGCTTAACGCCACCTAACGACCAATCAGCAGAGTAGTCGTCTGCTTCTTTATGGTATTTATGCGCAATGTACTCAGGATCGGTATCACCCAGGCTCATAAATAATAAACTAGGCACGCCTTGCTTAGAAAGCGAGAAATGATCAGATCTAAAAAATAAGCCATTTTGCGCTCGAGGATCCATTTTAACAACACGGCCTTGTGATTTTGCAGCCTTTGCTAAATAGTTTTCCATTGTCGATAAATCTTTACCGTATTGTAAAATGTAGTCAGTGCCATCAAGCACGTTCATGCCATCAATATTTAATAGACCGACCATTTGTTTTGTAGGTACAACCGCACCCGATGCAAATTCTTCAGAACCAATTAATCCCGTTTCTTCTGCTGTAAAGTTAGCAAAAATAATTGAGCGTTTGAATGGTTTTTGCTTGTTTATTTTGCTCATGATGCGTGCTATTTCAAGCGTGGCTGCAGTGCCTGAAGCGTTATCTACTGCGCCGTTATAAATCTTAGGGCCAGTATCGGTTTGTTTAGTACCAAAGTGGTCCCAGTGAGCGCTAATAACAACGTATTCGTCAGGTGATTCGCTTCCTGTAATTTGTGCAACTACGTTATGCGATTTTGCATGTGATACTTCGTTTTTAAAGGCAAGGTTTGCTTTTAAGTTAAGTGGCGTCGCTTTAAAGTCATCATTTAATGCTGCTTGTTTTAAATCTTGATAGTTAAGCTTTGCGGCGTTAAACATTTGCTCAGTCGCATCAAGTGTTAGCCAGCCCATAACCGGTAATTTAGACGCGTTTAAGTTGTTATCCATTAACGTGTATTTAGTACCTGTGTTTGAACTTTCAACTACGCCCCAAGGATATGCCGCAGGTGCTGTTTCATGAACAATAAATACAGCCTTTGCACCTTGGCGAGCCGCTTCTTCATATTTATAAGTCCAGCGACCGTAGTAGGTCATTGCATTGCCAGTAAAAAGGGCATCGTTTTGAGTAGCAAAGCCTGGATCGTTAACTAGCACAACCACTGTTTTACCAGTTACATCAATATTTTTATAGTCATTCCAGTTATATTCTGGTGCATTAATACCGTAGCCCGCAAATACAACGTCAGAGCTTCTTACATCAATTAATGGCTGAAGTTGCTCGGTACGTGCGGTAAAGTCTTTGCCTGATTCAAAGCTCAAATCACCTACCTTTAACTGCATATCCTGATTAGCTGTCACCATTGCCATTTTTACAGGCTGTAAGTATTTACCTTTATAAGCACCGGTTAAACCCAGCGCTTCGTATTGCTCGCTCAAGTAACCGACCGTTTTTACTTCACCATGAGTAAGCGGGCCTCGGCCTTCAAAGTCATCAGAGGCTAGCGTTTTAATATGCTGTTTAATATTGCTAAGGCTTACACCGGCTGTATTTTCTAATGGAGTTTTCTCGCTTGCAGGCTCTGAGCAGCCAAAGAGTGCAACTAGCAAGCTTAGGCTAACGCTTTTTATAAGAGTAGATGCCATAGTTTTCATATTGTTATTTTATTAGGCTTTCAATATAAAGGAAGCACCGCAGCGATGTCGAATTTTTATAGAGAACTTTTCATTCAATTGCAGATTAATTAACAGCCCTTAGTAAAAAACCAGCGTAAGCTGGTTTTTTAACTTTAAGTAATAAATAATTACTTAAGCATCCGCTAATTTCACGCGGATCTTACTTTTATCAACAGTAGATTGGTTAAGTGCAGTAATTGCGCTTTTACTTTCTATGTCGTTTGGCATTTCTACAAAGGCAAAACCTTTAGATTGGCCAGTCTCTTTATCAAGTACCAAGTTACAGGTAGTCACTTTACCGTGCTCTGCAAATAAAGTACGAAGCTCATGCTCAGTGGTAGCACGAGACAAGTTACGAACTAATAGTTTCATAATGAACCTAAATAATTATGTCAGTATTAATTATCTCAAGTAACTCAGGTTTAACCTAATTTTATTTTAAAACAAATATAAATAAACACTCTATAGAAATAATTATTTGTATCACTATGAAAATAATAGATTTTATAATTAAATTTGAAATATCAGTAAATTGGTAATATTAATTGGTAATTGAATTGTGGTTATTTGCACAATTAATTGGTAAATTTGTATTTTATTAACTTACTATTAACCATAGAACTAACAATGTCTAAATATAATCTTAAACTGTGTAATGTAATTACAACCGCACTTCTATCTTGTTTAGTTGTTGGTTGTGGCAGCTCTGGCTCTGATTCTGCGGTGCAAAATAATGAAGCGATTACTTCACAAACTCCTGCAATAATTGGTGGTAATAGCCGAGGCGAAGTTATTAGTGATAATAATGATGCAATAACAGGCTCGTTAACTATTACTGATCAACAATCCGGTGAGGCTGCTTTTGTAGCGCAAGAAAATCGCGCTACAAGCTATGGTTTTTTTAGCTTAAATGCTGGTGGAGATTGGTCATACACATTTGATGATTTAAACGCTTCAATAACATCTTTAAGTGAAGGTGAAACACTGCAAGACACAATAACAGTAAACTCTGTAGATGGTACTGGCGCACAAATTATCATAACAATTGTTGGTGCACCAATAGCTCAAGCTGATGACTTTGAGAAAATATCACAGGTTTTATTGCAATCAGATGGTGTAGATTCTGCGCTTGACGCATATACACTTATTGAAAATGCATTCGGCGAAGGGGCAATTGAAGCTCCAGACTTATACGCTGGCAATCATGAAAGTGTTGTTCATATTATTGAAGATACCGATACGATAATTGGTAACCATTTTGTGTTTTTAGCCCATCGAGATGATGATCAAGATAAAGACAAAGGTGTGAGTGACAGGCAACGTAACGAAATAAAAACCTACGATAAATCACCACAAGAAACGCTGGCTTTTGAGGGCGAGACATTTCAATACAGCTGGAAATTTAAAGTAAGTAGCGAGCTTGAGCTTACGAGTAAGTTTAGCCATTTTTTTCAAATAAAAGCCCGAAATGATAGCAACGACAACACCAATGGCAACGATGATCAGCCTATTATTACGCTCTCGGGTGCGCAAAAAAATAGTACAGGTAATCAACTACAGGTTCGATATAGCGTAGGGTTTGATGAAAACGGTAACAGCACGGGTCTTGATAAAAACTTAATTGAAACCGACTGGTCTTTAATTACAGATGAATGGGTCGAGGTATTTGTACAAGCTACATTTAGTGAAAGTGGTAAGCTTGATATGACATTAACGCGCTTAAGCGACAACGCAGAGATATTTAATATAAGCGAGCAAAACATAGATATGTGGCGCGGCTTTAATGATGATGATTTTGCTCGTCCTAAGTGGGGAATATACCGCTCAATTGTTGAAACCGACAGTCTTCGAGTTGATGAAGAACGTGTTAGGTTTGCTGATTTTTCTATCACAAAAGGTAAGTTAGCGCAGTAAGCTATTTTATCAATTAGCATGAAAAAGCCGTTAATGATTATGCATCATTAACGGCTTTTTTTATTCTTTGAGAAAAGTGATTACTTCACTTCTTTACCCGCTGCTTGTTGATCAGCATGGTAGCTTGAGCGTACAAACGGGCCAGAAGCCGCGTGAGTAAAGCCAATTTCGTCTGCATACGCTTTTAAGCCGTCAAACTCTACTGGTGGCACGTAGCGCTTAACCGGTAAGTGATGCTTAGAAGGTTGTAGGTATTGGCCTACTGTTAGCATGTCAACGTTGTGTGCACGTAAATCGCGAAGCACTTCTTCAATTTCGCTAATTTCTTCACCTAAACCTACCATTAAGCCTGATTTAGTTTTAACTTCTGGGTGAGCTTCTTTAAAGCGGCGAAGTAATTCTAATGACCATTTGTAGTCAGCACCTGGGCGAGCTAGTTTGTACAAACGTGGCGCAGTTTCAAGATTGTGGTTAAACACATCCGGTGGCGTCTCGATTAATATCTCTAGTGCGCGGTCCATACGACCACGAAAATCAGGTACTAAAATTTCGATAGTAATAGTCGGGTTGTGCTTACGGATTTCGCGAATACAGTCAGCAAAATGTTGAGCACCACCATCACGTAAATCATCACGGTCAACCGAGGTGATTACAACGTAGCTTAGCTTCATATCTTTAATAGTAAGTGCTAGCTTTTCAGGCTCAGTGGCATCAGGTTTTAATGGGCGACCATGAGCAACATCACAAAATGGACAACGACGAGTACAAATAGCACCTAAAATCATAAAGGTAGCTGTACCGTGGTTAAAACATTCTGATAGGTTAGGGCACGAAGCCTCCTCACATACCGAATGTAAGCCATGCTTACGTAGCGCTTTTTTAATGCCGTCAATGCGTTCGGTTGATTTAGGTAAGCGAATTTTTAACCATTCTGGCTTACGCAACATTTCAGTTTTTTCTGTGGGTAAAACTTTTACTGGTATCAACGCCATTTTTTCTGCGTCGCGTAGTTTTACACCTGGTTCCATTTTGACTGGTTTATTCATTCGTTTTCAAACCCTTCAGTATGCTTAACCTGTGTTGCATTAAGCTTCTTGATCATGTGTTTCACCAATCCTTTACCCGCACTTTCTAGGTTTTGAGGACCCTCTAATTCTTTAGTTTGCACCATATTCATGCCCGCATAACCACATGGGTTAATGCGTAAAAATGGACTTAGGTCCATGTTAACATTTAATGCTAAGCCATGAAACGAGCAACCACGACGAACCCTTAAACCAAGGGATGCAATTTTACTGTCGTTAACGTAAACACCGGGTGCATCAGCTTTAGCATAAGCTTCAATACCATACTCGGCGAGTGATTCAATAATGCACTCTTCAAGCCATGTAACCAGTTCACGTACACCAATTTTTAAACGACGTAGATTAAATAATACATACATCATTTGCTGGCCAGGGCCGTGGTAAGTTACTTGCCCGCCACGGTCAACTTTAATCACCTCAATGTCGCCAGGAGCCAGTAAGTGTTCGTCCTTACCAGCTTGACCTTGGGTGAATACACTCTCGTGCTCTACAAGCCAAATTTCATCTGGCGTATTTTCATCACGGGTGTCGGTAAAGTCCTGCATTTTTTGCCAAATTGGCATATAACGCTGACGACCCAGTTGGCGTACGATCAAAGTGTTTTCGTTCACAACAAATCTCAACTATGGCTTAAAGCATGTGGCGTACGTCATCAATATTGCTGATCACGTTGTAAATTTCTTCAATGTGTTTGCCACTAGTAACTGTTGCTACAAGGCTTACTGACTCGTAATTACCTTTGCTGCTTGGTTTTACTTTAGGGGCGTAATCGCCAGGTGCTATTGGTTGTAACTTAGCTAAAATTTGATCAGTTAAGTTTACATTAGCTAAACCCATTATTCTGAATGTAAATGGGCAAGGGTACTCTAGGTACTCATCAAATTTAGTATCTTTAACAGGTTGAACCACGACGGTGACTCCTCATACAAAAGTGTGGACTCTATGCAAGCTTGAAGCTTAATACAGATAGGCAATTAGCAGTCTTGCTTATATGGGGCGCATTCTAACATTTTTCAAGCAAAAAAAAACGCCTCACAGTGGAGACGTTTAAATTAGTTACCCTAGTTAATAGGGGAGCTATAAATTACTGCATGATCTGTAAACGTAAGTAATCATAAATTTTGCTAAAGAAGCTGCCTTCTTCCACTTCTTCAAGTGTTACTAGTGGGTATTGAGCAATATCTTCGCCCTCTAGTTGTAAGAATAACGTACCTACTTTAGTACCTTTAGCAAGTGGTGCTTCAAGCGTATTATCTAGCTCAAAGTTAGCTTTAAGGTTTTTATGCTGACCACGTGGGATAGTAATCGGTGTATCTTCTAAAATACCTAAAGATACATTTTCTTTGTTACCCATCCAAATGCGTTGTTCTGCAAAGCTATCGCCTGCTTTGTAAGGAGTAATTGTTTCATAAAAACGAAAACCATAGTTAAGTAGTTTTTTACTTTCTACTTTACGAGCACGTTCGCTGGTAGTACCCATAACAACAGCAATTAAACGCATATCGTTTTTAGTGGCTGAGGTAACTAGGCTGTAGCCAGCTTCTGATGTATGGCCAGTTTTAATACCGTCAACATCTAAGCTTTCGTCCCATAATAATGAGTTACGGTTATATTGTTTAATACCATTGTAGGTATATGACTTTTCTTTATAGATGGCATATTCTTCTGGTACATCACGGATAAGTGCAGCGCCGAGTGTTGCCATGTCACGTGGGGTCGTGAAGTGCTCGTTGGTATCAAGGCCGTGGCTGTTAATAAAGTGACTGTTACTCATACCTAATTTAGCAGCGTGTGCATTCATTAGATCAGCAAAGGCGCTTTCGCTTCCAGCAATATGCTCAGCCATAGCTACACAGGCATCATTACCTGATTGAATAATGATACCGTGGTTAAGCTCATCAACACTAATTTGCTTACCTACTTCAATAAACATCTTTGAAGATTCTGGGAAGTTTTTAGCCCATGCTTTTTCGCTTACCGTTACCATATCTGTAGGGGCAATATTACCTGCGTTAATTTCAGTACCAATTACATAACTGGTCATCATTTTAGTTAAGCTTGCTGGTGCTAGCTGTGTATCAGCTTCACCTTCAGCAATTACTTTACCTGTTGTAAAGTCGACTAAAAAATAACCTTTTGCATTAACTTGAGGTGGTGCCGGAATAATTTGGGCGCTGGCTGAAAATACGGCGGCTGTACAAACTAGGCCGCATACACCTTTGAGGATTTTATGTTTAATAGATTTCATCATACTCATTAATGGTTAAAGTTAAAGATTCGCGTTACGTCATTTTATACCCAAACTACTCCGAGATGCGAGCGTCGTTGGAATTAAAAACAATTTAGGCAAGGCATTGATTGCAAATAATAGTTACTCTATTGTTCAAATCAATGACGCAGTATAAATTGTTTTTAAACTAACCCTTAGGGCGTTTTACTGGAGCTTACTCTCTGCGTTGTTACTTTTTAAAAGGGATTACCATTTCTGCAAAGTAGCGCCTAGATATTAAGCCCCAGTGCAACGCTGAATTCTGCATCCTGGGATAGTTTGGGTATTAGTCTTACTGAGTGTAAAGCAAGAACGCGTTTTGAAATTGATTTTGTTTTAATTTTTTAATACTTCGTCTGCATGAGGGGTGTCTTTTATTGGCCCTAAATGCAGTCTGTAAATATCGTCTTTTTGAACGATATTTGTTGGTAATTTGTATTGCTCTCGCAATGTGCTGGCAAGCGCTTCAATATTAGCAAGTGTACTACCTGCAGCTACCTGAATATAGGTTTGACGCGCAGTTGCGCCCGCAAGCGTAACGGCCTCTAGCTTAACCTTTGCTGTACCATGGGTGTAATAGCCAAGCTTATAAGCGGCTGCGTACGAAAGGTCAATTATTCTATCGTCATGAAATGGGCCCCGGTCGTTCACGCGAACGATTACCGACTTACCATTTGCTGTATTGGTTACTTTAACAAAGCTAGGTAACGGCAGCGTTTTATGCGCTGCAGTCATGGCAAACATATCGTAGGTTTCACCATTTGAAGTGTGGTAACCATGAAATTTACGACCATACCAAGAGGCAATGCCTTCCTCACTATAACCCGTCTCATCAAGCATGGGCGAATAGCTTTTACCAAGCACAGTGTATGGGCGGCTAGCGCTAGCACTTTTAGTTACTTCGGTGACTATAGCGTCTTGCATCTCAAGTGTAGTCGGGGCTCTAAGAGGTGCTGAATCATGACGCATGCTATAGCGGCTACTAGAACCGCTACTACACGCACTTAAAAGCAAAATTAAAAACGTGGTAAATATAAATTGATTAGTGTGTCGCATTATTTTAAAAGCATCCTTTTATCTGTCGCGATTGACATAATAATGCCAAATCCTGCCATGAGCGTTACCATTGATGTGCCGCCATAACTAATCAGTGGTAGTGGTACGCCAACAACAGGTAATAAACCCGATACCATGCCTATGTTTACAAATACGTACACAAAAAAGGTAAGAGTGAGTGCGCCTGCGAGCAATTTACCAAATGCATCTTGTGCATTAACAGCAATGTATAAACCACGGCCAATAATAAATAAATAGAGGCTAAGTAAAACACATACGCCAAATAAACCAAACTCTTCGCTTAACACCGAAAATATAAAGTCGGTGTGGCGTTCAGGTAAAAACTCTAGTTGTGATTGTGTACCTTGTAACCAACCTTTACCTTCAACACCACCAGAGCCTATTGCTATTTTTGACTGAATAATGTGATACCCCGAACCAAGCGGATCGCTCTCAGGGTCTAAAAAGGTGAGTACACGCTGCTTTTGATAATCGTGCATACCGTAGTGCCAAAATGGCCACGCAGCAAGAGTTACCATTGAGCTTAAAAAGCCAATTAATCGCCAGCTCAAACCCGATAAAAACAACACAAATATACCTGAACTTGCAATAAGTATAGCTGTACCCAAATCGGGTTGCTCTTTAATTAATAACGTAGGGAGCATGACAATCATAAAACCAATAATCAAGTGCATTGGCCGAGGAGGTAAGTGATTGCGCCCTATGTACCATGCAACAGTCATTGGTACTGCCAGCTTCATTAATTCAGCAGGTTGAAACCGTGTAATACCTAAATCTAACCAGCGCTGTGCGCCTTTGGAACTTACGCCAAATAAAAGTACACCCACTAGCATAAGTAAACCAATACAATAAAGTGGGATCGCTAGGCGTTTTAATGTGGCAGGTGAAAATTGGGCTAAAACAATCATAGCCACAATCGCACCACCCATACGGGTCATGTGCCTGATCATCATAGAAGACTCTTGACCGCTGGCGCTGTAAACAACCATTATGCTACCAGCCATCATTATAAGTAATGCAATAAGTAGTGGTAGGTCTAGGTGCATACGCATCCAAATAGAACGTTTATCGTGCAAAGCGGTCATGGTGTATCGTTCCTTGCTAGATTAACGGGATTGGCTGCAAAGTAGTAATCCATAAGTTGGCGAGCAATTTGAATACCGCCGTGATTGTTTTCTAATACAACCGACACCACAATTTTAGGATCGCTGTAAGGTGCAAAGCCTACATAAATTGTGTTATCGCGTTGTCGCTCTTTCAGAGAGTCTGCATCGTAGCGTTCACCTTGGGCAATACTCACTATTTGCGCGGTACCTGTTTTACCAGCCGAGTCGTAGTTAGTCCCTTTAAATGCATTGTGGGCTGTGCCCGATATTTTTTGAACTGTGTTATGCATTGCATCTAACGATACTTGCCAATGACGCGGATCTTCTAAAATAACAGGGGGTTTTTCTTCGTTGTTAATTTGCGTTATGTCGTTATCTTTTTTTATCACTTGCACCAAATGAGGTGGATGATTAATACCACGATTAACCAAAATATTAGTCGCGTTTGCAATTTGAATTGGTGTGGCAGTCCAGTAACCTTGGCCAATGCCTACCGAAATTGTGTCACCAGGCCACCAAGACTCTTTAAAGCGGTCTTCTTTCCATTCTTTTGAAGGTAGAATAGCAGTAGTTTCTTCGTGAATATCAATACCAGACAAATCACCGTAGCCAAAACGGGCCATAAAATCGCTTATTTTAGTAATACCAAGCCTATAAGCGGCATCGTAAAAATAAGTATCGCACGATTCTTCAATGGCTTTGTATACATCAACGTGGCCATGACCCCAGCGCTTCCAGTCACGCCATTTATGCTCTACGTTTCGTATTTCAAAAAAGCCTGGATCCCACATGGTTGTTGTTTCATTTACTATATTTTCTTCAAGCGCTAATACAGCCATTAAGGGCTTTACTGTAGAGGCCGGCGCATAACGACCTTGCGTAGTACGGTTTATTAATGGACGGTCTTGGTTAAGCAGCGCTTTATAATTTTTGCTGCTAATGCCGTGCACAAATAAGTTTGGATCGTAACTTGGGTTTGAATAAAGTGCCAGCACGCCGCCATCTTTTGCATCCATAACGACAACAGCACCACGCATATCTTTAAGTGCATGCTGTGCTATTTGTTGGAGGCCAACGTCTAAGGTCAGCACTAAATCGCTACCAGGTTGAGGAGGGATCATACTTAGAGTGCGAATTACACGGCCACGGTTATTAACTTCTACGCGTTGTGAGCCTACTTTTCCGTGCAGTGTTTCTTCGTAGTATTTTTCTAATCCGAGTTTACCAATATCGTGCGTAGCGCGGTAATTAGTTGCACGGTCTTCTTGTTCTAATTGGTTTAGCTCTTTTCTATTAAGTTTAGCAACGTACCCCAATGCATGGGTAAGTGTATCGCCAAATGAGTAATAACGAGCAAGGCGTGCTTCAATACTAAAGCCAGGAAATTTATGTTGATTAACCGAAAATTTCGCCACTTCTGTTTCGTCTAAGCGGGCTTTTAATACTTGTGATTTAAAACGGCGGGTGTGTTTTATATCTTTTAAAAAGTCTTGTTTATCTTGCTCTGTAATCGCAATTATTTTACTTATTTGGTCAAGCGATTCGTCAAGGTCGTCAACTTCTTCAGGAATGACTTCAAGGTTGTAAACAGGCTTGTTTTCAGCAAGCAATACGCCATTTCGGTCGTAAATTAAGCCCCTATTGGGTGCAATAGGAATAACTTTAATACGATTATCGTTGGAGCGAGTTTGGTAGTCTTGGTGATCTTGTACCTGAATAGTATAAATATTAGAAAGTAATACAGCGACTAATCCTAATACAAAAACAAAACCCACGAATGCTCGCCTAGCAAATAAGTTTGCTTCTGCGGAGTGGTCACGAATAGTGGGTCTATGTTTTAGCATGGCAAGGCTTACTCGCGATGATAGGGATGGTTGTTATTTAAGCTCCAGCCTCTGTAAAGGCTCTCTGCAACAATGATACGCACTAAAGGGTGCGGCAATGTTAAATTAGATAACGACCATTTTTGCTCAGAGGCTGCGATGCACTCTGGAGCAAGCCCTTCAGGTCCGCCAATAAGTAAACTTACATCGCGGCCATCAAGTTGCCATTTTTCCATATTTTTTGCAAGCTGGTGTGTGTCGAGTGCTTTCCCTGTTACTTCTAACGTTACAATACGATTGCCTTTTGGTATAGCCGCTAATGTTTTTTCACCTTCAATGTGTAAAATACGTTTTATATCTGCATTTTTACCACGTTTTCCGGCTGGAATTTCAATTAACTCAAGGGCCATATCTTTAGGGAAACGGCGCTGATACTCTGCAAATCCCGTCTCTACCCATGCTGGCATTTTTGTACCAACAGCAATCATTTGTATTTTCACGTATTACTTCCAAGCATTGTCTAAAATAAGTGAGCGTTTAGCTCCACAGTTTTTCTAGATCGTAATAGATACGTGCTTCGCTTTGCATCACGTGTACAACCACATCACCTAAATCAACCAGTGCCCATTCGCCATCGCTTTCACCTTCATAACCTAATGGCTCTGAATCTGCATGACGCGCTTCTTTTGCTAGATGATCGGCAATTGACTGCACGTGACGTTTAGAAGTACCAGAACAAATTACCATGTAATCTGTAATATCTGATGTCTTTGTTACGTCAATATGAACGATGTCGCGTGCTTTCATATCGTCAATTTTATCCATTGCAAAGGCGAGTAGTTGTTTTGAATCCAAGGTTTTGTCTCAATTTAAAAATTTAATGGCGCGTATTTTAACACGCTAGGAGTTTTTAAGCATCAATTTGATAGAGCTGATGTACTTCTATGTAATGACTCACTGCATCGGGCAATAGTTCATTCTTTTTATTACTTTTTTTCAGCTGTTTGCGAATTGAACTTGAGGCCGCATCGAGCATTTCACCCGGTAAAAAATAAAGTTTACCTGCAAGTGAGTGTTCAAGTGCTGCTACTTCGCCGACATTTGCGTGTTGCATATAGCTTTTAAGCTCACCTTTTACAGTGCAATGTTGAGCTGGGCGCTGATACACCAGAATATGGCAAAGCTGCGTTATTGCCTTCCACTCAAACCACTTATCGAGATTGTTAAATGAGTCCATACCAATTAAAAATAAAATAGGTGTAGTGGGGTTTTCTTTACGAAGTTCTTGCAAGCTAAGCAGTGAATACGATGGACCGGTTCGATTAAGTTCTCTTAAATCGAGTTCAAAATGAGGATAAGGTGCAATAGCTGCGTTGAGCATATTAATTCGGTGCTGCGTACTAATACCTGGAGCTGCTTTATGAGCGGGGAGTGCACAGGGCATAAAATAAAGCGTATCTAAATTAAACGCATTAACGCATTGCTGCGCCATATTTAGATGACCTAAATGGACTGGGTCGAAAGTGCCACCAAAAATTGCGATCATTTAATACCTGCTAGCTATTTTTTAATTAACCGCGTGGCACGGCATAGGAATGTTGAGTGGCTGGCAAAATTTAATACAAATATGAGCAAGCGCTTGGTAAGGGGCAATTAAATTACCTTGCTTGTAACTGGCATCAAACAAAGCTACATCGCTATTTATCTGCTCCAGCGTGTGCATATTTAAACGGTTAATAGCATTTTGAACTGGGCCTTGTTGGTTTTTCCAAATTGCTTTTTGCTTAAACAAATTAGCGATGGGTTCGCCATTTAATAAACCAAGTTGCACACTAATAAGCGTATTGAGCTCTTTGGTGATAGCCCACAAAATACTCACTACTTCGGTGTTATCGCTGGCAAGTTTATTTAATACTTTTATAGCCTGCTCGGCATGACCATTTAGTAGCGCATCACTTAAATCAAAAATATCGAACTTGGCTTGGTTTAACAGTCCTTGCATTACTAACTGCTGAGTAATTAATGCATTGCCGTGTAATAGAGAGAGCTTTTCAAGCTCCTGAAAACAGGCTAATAAGTTGCCTTCAGTGGCATTTATTAAGCTTACTTTTGCATCGTTTTGCATGTTAAGTGATAAGCGTTGGCATTGATCGTCCAACCATCGTTTTACATGTGAGCCCGTAAGTGGGTAGCAAGGTACAAATACACCGAGTTTATCAAGGGCTTTAAACCAAGCACCTCGTTGTACTTCTTGACTGGCTTTAGCGCCTTTAATAATTAAAATAGTATCGGGGTTAACCAGCTCAACCACTTTTTTAAAGGTATTGCTGCCAATAACACCTGGTTTTTGTTGGTTTAAATCAAGCTCAATAATAGTGCGTGCGCTAAACAGCGACATACTTTGGTATTGAGCTATAATTTCTTGCCAATCAAATCCTTGCATTAAGGTAAACTTAATTACCTCGTCAAACCCTTGTTGCTTGGCAACGTCGCGAATTTGTTGTACGCACTGCGCTTCTTGAAAAGGCTCTTCACCAAAGACTAAATAAAAAGGCTTTAACTCTTTATTTAACTCGCTTGATAATTGATTAGCATAGCAGCGCATTATAGTTGCGACAGCTCTCTAACAATACGGCGACTTGCTTGACCACGAATTTCGCTAATAAGTAGCTCAAGTTCTTTAGCTTTAGCTAATGCATTATCAGGGTCATCTTGGTAATTACGATAAAGTTCAAAACGTTTTTCGATTGCTTTTTCGCCTGGGCGTTTAACTACATACGATACGCCGTAAGCGAGCTCATATTCAGCAACTTGGCCGTTTTGAAACAGCGAAAGTGTTTGGCGTTCAATGCTTTCTTTGCGTAAATACAATTGGGCTTTATCTTTAGCTGACGATACTAACTCTACGTTACTCGCTTTAAGCTCTTTTTTAAGCTCAGTGAATAAAGTCGATTTTTCGTCATCGCCTACAAGTGTTAGCTGTTTTAAGTTATCAGGCAAGCTAGAGGCTTTTTTTAAATGAAAGCCACAGCTTGATAACAAAAAACAGACTAGCACTAAGGCTAGTCCATTTTTAATGGCGTTAAATGCAGCCATATTAATTAGCTACCACGTTAAGTAGTTTGCCTGGTACGTAAATGATTTTACGAATAGTTGAGCCATCAGTAAATTTAGTGACGTTAGATTCTGCAAACGCAAGGGCTTCTACTTGCTCTTGAGTTGCACCTGCTGCCACTGTTAACTTAGCGCGAAGCTTACCGTTTACTTGTACGATGATTAATTTTTCATCTTCTACAAGTGCAGACTCGTCAACTGTTGGCCATGTAGCATCTAAAATATCGCCTTCTTTATCAAGCTCTTTCCACAGCTCATGCGATAAATGCGGAGTAATAGGTGCAAGCATAATAACTAATGCTTCAAGTGCTTCGTTAGCAATCGCTACATCTTGTTTGTCGCTCAGTGGTGCTTTTAATAACTTATTAGAAAGCTCCATAATAGCTGCAATGGCGGTGTTAAAGGTTTGACGACGTTCAACATCATCAGTCACTTTAGCAATTGCTTTGTGTAAGTCGCGACGTAGTACTTTTTGCGGGTTAGTTAGCGCTGATTTATCAAGTGCTTGGTAACCGACTGTTTTAACGTCTACCGCGTATTTCCATACACGTTTTAAGAAGCGATGTGCGCCTTCAACACCCGAGTCTGACCATTCAAGCGTTTGCTCTGGTGGTGCTGTAAACATCATGAATAAACGCACTGTATCTGCACCATATTGGGCAATTACATGTTGTGGGTCTATACCGTTGTTTTTAGACTTAGACATTTTGCTCATGCCTGATGAGAATACCGGCTCACCGTCTACTTTGTGCCATGCTTTAGTTACGCGGCCTTTTTCGTCGGTTTCGGTATTTACATCGCTTGGCGAAATCCAAATATCGCCGCCTTTTTCATCTTTACGATAAAATGTTTCAGCAAGCACCATACCTTGGCAAAGTAAGCGATCAAACGGCTCGTCTGAATTGACTAAACCAAAGTCACGTAATAACTTGTGAAAAAAGCGCGAGTACAATAAATGTAAAATTGCATGCTCAATACCACCAATGTATTGGTTTACTGGTAACCAATAGTTAGCTGCCGCTGGATCTAGCATCCCTTCGTCGTAGCGTGGGCTACAGTAGCGTGCGTAGTACCAAGACGATTCCATAAAGGTGTCAAACGTATCAGTTTCGTGAAACGCAGGTGCGCCATTTACTGTTGTTTTAGCCCATTCTGGGTCTGCTTTAAGTGGTGACGTTACACCGTTCATTACCACATCTTCTGGTAAGCGAACGGGTAGCATATCTTCTGTTGCTGCAAGTTCTTTACCATCTTCGTCGCTAAGCATTGGTATTGGAGAACCCCAATAACGCTGACGGCTCACACCCCAGTCACGTAAGCGGAAGTTTATTTTACGCTCACCAACGCCTAGTGCTTCTAATTTATCTGCAATTGCTTTAAAACCTGCTTCAAAATCAAGGCCGTTAAATTCACCCGAATTTACAAGCACGCCTTTATCAGTAAATGCTTCTTGCTCAAGGTTTACTTCAAGATCTGAACCTTCAACTGGTGCAATGACTTGTTTTATATCAAGGCCGTAAGCCGTTGCAAATTCAAAATCGCGTTGATCGTGTGCAGGTACCGCCATAACAGCGCCTGAGCCGTAATGCATTAGTACAAAGTTAGCGACCCAAATTGGTACTTGCTCGCCCGTTAATGGGTGAGTTGCGTAAAAGCCTGTTGCTATGCCTTTTTTCTCCATTGTTGCCATGTCTGCTTCGGCAACTTTGGTGTTTTTGCATTCTTCAACAAACATTGCAATAGCGTCGCTATTTTCAGCCGCTTCTTGCGCAATCGGGTGACCACCGGCAACAGCAACATACGTAACACCCATAAAGGTATCTGGACGAGTTGTGTATACGCTAAATGTTTCGTCATTATCGGTGCGTTTAAATTCAATATCACACCCTTCAGAGCGGCCAATCCAGTTGCGCTGCATTGTTTTAACTTGCTCTGGCCAATCTTCCAACTTGTCTAAATCGTCAAGTAGCTCTTGTGCGTAGTCGGTAATTTTAATAAACCACTGTGGAATTTCTTTTTGCTCAACCACAGCGCCTGAACGCCAACCGCGGCCGTCAATAACTTGCTCGTTAGCGAGGACTGTTTGATCCACTGGATCCCAGTTAACCGTCGACATTTTTTTATAAACTAGGCCTTTTTCGTAAAGCTTAGTGAAAAACCACTGCTCCCACTTGTAGTATTCTGGGTGACAAGTCGCAATTTCACGATCCCAGTCATAACCAAAACCTAATTGCTTAAGCTGTGTACGCATGTAATCGATATTTTCGTATGTCCACTTAGCTGGTGCTGTTTTGTTTTTAATAGCAGCGTTTTCTGCAGGTAAACCAAACGCATCCCAACCCATAGGTTGCATTACGTTTTTACCTTGCAGGCGCTGGAAACGAGAAACAACATCACCAATGGTGTAGTTACGCACATGACCCATATGCAGTCGACCACTCGGATAAGGAAACATAGAAAGGCAGTAATACTTTTCTTTACTCTCATCTTCAGTGACTTTAAATACCTGGTTTTCTTCCCAGTAGCTTTGTACTTTTGACTCTATATCTTGCGGGTTATATTGCTCTTGCATCTATGGTTCCAGACTTCTTGCAAACTAATAAAAAATTGCCGTTAGGATAACCCAAATAAAACACTATTCACAGCGTCAAAAACATGGTTTTATTAAATTGTAACTTTCAGTGCAGGTTAACCTGCTTTTTTATACTGTGGGTAGCCTAATACGCAAATACAGATTGATTTAACAGCAATTTTGATGGAGTAAAAAAATGACTGATTACAAAGAATGGCTTGGCAAATTTGGTAGTTGGCTAAAAGATGTAAAAGATCATGGTGTAAAAAACGTTGTTATCGGGTTTGTTGAATCTGAGCAAGCTATTAAAGATTTAAGTCAAGAAAGGTATGCGCTCTACAAAAGTTACTTAAAGTACGATATTGAACATATTGTGAAAAATGAAGCATATTACAATTCACTTGCATGGCAAGAGCTTAAAGAGTCTCTTTGGTTTGAGCTTTCGAGTGTTGAAGACAAAACACAACTTGAGTGGCAATCTTTAAGCCAAGATATTAAGCAAAATGGTGTGTATCACGTGGGCGAATGGATAGCCATTGGCACATTAGTATGTAAGAATTGCAAACATAGACACGACATTTATCACGCTACGCAAATAACACCTTGTATAGAATGTGACGGAACGCAGTTTAGCCGCAAGGCTTTGCAACCCTAAATATTAAGTATTAAGTGGCGTAATGCCACTTAATACGCCTAAAGGCCAGTGAATATGCTGGTAAACAAAGAAGTTAGAATGACGAAAAAATTACTGCCATTATCTGTATCTGCACTCGCGCCGAGTATTTCTATTAATCATGTAAACACGTGTATGAGTAATCCATACCCAGAGCAACTTACTTTTATAGGGCAGCAACGTGCCCAAAGTGCGCTCGACTTTTCATTAGGTATGGACCTCCCTGGTTACAATGTTTATGTAATGGGGGAGGCTGCACATGGTCGTTTTACCCTTGTAAAAGACAAGCTCAAGCAACATGCAAAAGACAGAGCAACGCCTAATGAATGGTTGTATGTCAATAATTACGACGATCATCGTGAGCCGATTGCCATGTTTATGCAACCAGGGCAGAGCAAAAAACTATCTGACGATATAGACTCATTTTTAGATGAAGTGCTAGATACATTTCCAGCGGCGTTTGATAACCCGGCGTATCAGCGTAAGAAAAAATCAATAGACCGCGAGTTTAATGATGCTTACGACAGTGCAATTACAGCTGTTGAAATAGCCGCCCTTGAACAAAGCGTTGCACTAGTAGAAGAAAAAAGCTCTGTAGGGTTTGCACCACTCGTGGATGGCAAACAATTAAGCGACAGTGAATTTGGCGAACTTGAAGAGACTCTACGCGACGAGTTTTTTGAAAAAATAGAAAAGCTAGAAGATGCATTAATTGAAGCGTTAATAGAGCTGCCACGCTGGAAACGTGAATCGAAAGAAAAGCTCCGTAATCTTAAAAAATCGACTGCAGAGCAAGCAACTAAGCCACTTTTAAAAGACTTAGAACATAAATATGCCACGCATATTGGCGTACTGCGCTACTTAAAAGATATACGCGTTGAAATTATTGATGCCGTGCTTGAATGGTTAGATGACGAAGACGAAAGTGAAGACAACAAAGAAGACTTTGATCGTAAAGGCATGCTCACTGATTTTTTTGCGCCTAATATATTAGTTGAGTTTAAAGAAGACGATGCTGCGCCTGTTGTGTACGAACCTAACCCAACGTTTGGCAATATATTTGGTAAAATTGAATATGCCACATCGCAAGGTACGTTAATTACGAGTTATCGTTCAGTTCAGCCTGGTGCATTGCATCGTGCTAACGGCGGTTATTTAATTATGGACGCTGAAAAAATCATGGCAAACCCACAAGTGTGGGATGGTTTAAAACTCGCGTTAAAAACACATCAAATTAAAAACGATTTACCGTATCAAGACAGCACAGTAGGTACAAGCTTTACGCTGCGCCCGCAGCTTATACCGCTCGATGTTAAAATTATTTTATTAGGTTCGCGTGAGTTGTACTACACCATAGGTGAATACGACGAAGAATTTGCAGAGCTATTTAGAGTGCTTGCCGATTTTGATTATTACCTACCAAGTAGCGATAAATTACAGTATCAATTTATTACTAAAGTAAATGAGTATTGCGAGCAAACATTAAAATGCACAGCAACGCAAGCTGCTATGGTGCGTTTACTTAAATTTAGTTACCGCCAAGCGGAGCATCACAACAAGCTTTCTGCGCGTTTTGCCGATGTATTAGAACTTGTTGCCGAGGCAAGCTACTATGCAAAACAAGATAGCTTAACCGTTATTGACGCGCACCATATTGACGAAGCTATTGAAGGTAAGCAATACCGTACCGGGCAAATTAGCGAAAATATGCTCAGTGATATAAAAGAAGGTCACACACTTATTGCAACCGACGGCCAAGCCATTGGTAAAGTAAATGGCTTAACCGTATTACATATTGGCGATACCTCATTTGGTACACCAGCACGTATTACGGCAACGGTTTATGCTGGCGCCGATGGCGTAATAGATGTTGAACGCGAAGCTGAGCTTGGCAAAGCAATTCACTCAAAAGGGGTAATGTTACTTACTGGTTATTTAGGTAATAAGTATGCGCAACACTTTAGCTTAACCCTTAGTGCTAATATTGCCATTGAGCAAAGCTATGGTTACATAGATGGCGATAGCGCATCTTTGGCAGAGCTTTGTGCGCTTATATCGTCTATTACAAGCCTACCTATTAGCCAGTCTATTGCGCTTACAGGCTCTATTAACCAGCATGGTGATGTACAAGCCATTGGTGGCGTAAACGAAAAAATAGAAGGCTTTTTTAAACTGTGTAAAATGCGTGGTTTAACCGGTTCGCAAGGCGTTATTATTCCTAAGTCAAACCAAGTTAACTTAGTACTTGATGACGAAATACTTAATGCGGTTGAGGCGGGTAAATTTAATATTTACGCCGTAGAAACCGTAGACCAAGCACTTAACTTGCTAATGGATATAGAAGCGGGCGATATTATTGATGACCAGTATCCAGAAAACTCAGTAAACGGTATTGCGCTTGCTCGTCTTAAAGAGATTGCCGACATAGTAAATGGCGATGATGACGACGAAAAAGATGAAGAGCTAGACAACGAAAAAGGTTAATGATGATTAATATAATTTTGGCGGTAGTTATCGCCATTTTTTGTTTTTTAATATTTCAAAATAGTAAAAAAGCAAAACAACAAGCAGGCGTAAATGCGCAAATAGGTGCAGATTATTTAGCCGCTAACGCAAAGGTAGAAGGTGTAGTAGAGACAACTTCTGGCTTGCAGTATAAAGTAATCCATAAAAGCGAAAACGAAAACACACCAACCCCAAAAAGTATGGTTAACGTGCATTACCACGGCACACTAATCGACGGCACGGTGTTTGACAGCTCAGTAGAGCGTAAAGCACCGATTAGCTTTGGTTTGCACCAAGTGATTAAAGGTTGGACCGAAGGCTTACAGTTGATGAGCCCAGGCGATAAATACACGTTTTATGTACCGCATCAATTAGCGTATGGCGAAAAACGTGTAGGCAGTATTCCACCTGCCTCAGTACTTATTTTTGAAGTAGAGCTACTGGCAATTGAGTCTTAGTGATTAAATAATAAGGAAGTAAATTATGAATAAAGACGAATTACTTAAAATAGCCAAAGGTGATATTAACTTTACCTTTCAATCTATTATTTATGCATTAGCGCTGTGCTTACTCGTTGCAGCTGTTTTTTTACTAAAGATGAGCGTTAACCTACAAATGGGTTTAATAGTTTGTATTATCGGTGTGTTTGGAATGACTATTTGTAATAATTTAAATACTCGCCTAAATGCGGCGCTTGCACTTATTGCGCTCTCACAAGATAGACAAAGCACTAAGTAAGCAACGAGTTAGTTTTATACCAATTGAATTAAATTAGGGATTTATTATAGCGCTAAGAAAATAGCGTAACAACAAGGCGAAATTACCGCATATACTTGTTATCACTAATTGCTCCCTGTATTACACTACCCCTGCCTCGATGCAGTCGACTATGAATGATTTTTAACGCAGTGAGTGCGCTATCTTATTCGATAAAATGATCCTGTTTTTAATAAAATTGCTATGAGCTCTACTTTAATAAAGTGGGACTTTTTGCTTTTAGCTAGCAAAGCTCAATAGTGGAGCGGAGATAGCGCAACCATTCGCGCTCATGATCATACTGCTTAATGTTAGAGTTTGCTGGTGGGTTAGTCTTTAAACTCAATTTTATTCACTTCAAGTTTAAATTTTCCTTCCTGCTTGCCTGCAATCATAAAACCAAGTTGCCTAATATCACTAAAATCAATGCCTGGTTGCTGCTCCAATACACGGCCACGAAAAGTTAACGTAAAATCACGTGGGGTAAAGCTGATATCTGTCCATTCGTTTTTTACTGTTTTAAATGAGTGGGTGTAAGCAGGGCCGTCCAGGTAGTTACTTGTTCTAAGCCTAAGTTGATACGTTTGCCCATCGCCTTTTAAACGCAAATTTAAAGCCGTCGCATTTTGGCCTTGTGTATTGAGCTCAGTACGGATAGAGGCAAACCCCCCGTTATTTTTAAGCGATACATTACCTTCAAATACCAAAGCATCTTTTGTATGGCTTACTTGGCTATTAGACACGCCACCCATTACTGAATCGTTCACAACATACCAGCGCTGGTTTGCGTTAACGTCTGCGCTTAGCAATAAAGCATTAAATAAAAAAAGAGATGAAAGTTGTTTAGTCGTCATTGGTTTGCTCCTAAAGGCTATTACTAATTAATACGACCAGGCACATGAATTGTTCACTTAGTGTAAAACTAATTTCTTAATAATGTACTAGGGTGTGTTGACTTTTGTGGATTGAAATTTGTTCAATTTAGGAGCTGCTGAATCCCGGCTCGAGGTTTGTAGCCTAGCGGGCTAAGGAAAAACCGAGCAACAAAGAGTCAACCGTCCTAGAAAGAACCCGAAAGGCAGCGCATGTTTGGCATTTATGCTGCGTTATCGCCTATTTATGGGGAACAACCACACCACATAGGCTCAGCCTTGCTTAAATACCAAACATGCTGCAAATTCAACCACCAAAGATCAAAACGCCTTAGTTTAAATTATCTTGAGCAAAAAATAAAAAACGCGTAAGTTAACCAAGTTACCTATTTTAATAACAAGAAAATAAATGAAAGCCACAGAAATAGAACAATTAGAATTATCGAATTCTGAAACCAGAGAAGTTATTACCCCCTTCGCCTTTAAAGTTGACAGTGCTTTACTGGGCTTGCCTTTAGCCACGCCAATTCGCCGTGCACTAGCGATTATTATTGATGTTGCACTGATATTTTTAGCGGCCAAGCTTAGCGCGGCTTTAATAGCATTTGTCGCGGCTATGGCCTTTTATAAAGGCACGGCACAGCAATACCTTCCAAAAATGTCGAATGTGTGGCGAAGAATATTAAAAATAACGGCAGCAAGTATTTTATTTGTAAGCGCTCTTGCTGTGCTTTCAATTGGCATAGATTACTTAGAAGGCGATGACCCTGTTCAAGGCTTAACTGTTCAAGGCTTAAAAATACAGGATGAGATTCAGCTTACCTCCACAGAAAAAAAGCAGGTAAATGCCTACTTAGTGCAAACAGCCGACGAAAGCTGTGAGCAACTTTGCCAACAAAATGCGCTTGATAATTTGATAGGGCAAGTACCCAAATTAGCCGAAATGGACGACTTACAAAACCCACAACTTGCAAAAGCATTTTTACAATTATTAGTGTTTGGTGAAAATAATGAATTAAAGCTTGCGCAGTTAATAGAAGATAAACCCGCACAAACAACCACAAACAGTATTTTGCAGTGGAGCAAGGGCATTATTCAAGACCTAGGCCTAGGTTTTGGCTGGGCTACTGTTTACTTTACGTTGTTCTCGTTACTTTGGCGCGGCCAAACACCGGGTAAAAAGGTATGTAATATTCGTGTGGTTGCCTTAAGCGGTGAGCCATTAGGTTTATTAGATTGTTTTGGTCGCTACGGCGGCTACGGCGCAGGCTTTGCTACGGGGTTATTAGGGTTTTTACAGATATATTGGGATCCAAACAGACAAGCCATTCAAGATAAAATATCAGCCACAGTAGTTATTAAAGGCAACTTGAATCAAGTTGTAAATGTTGAAACGGTAGAAGAGACTGTAAAAAGTTAGGTTTGCTCTTATTAATTACAAGGATGATTATGAAAGCTTTATTAATGGCGTTTAGTTATCTGTATTTTATTACAGCTTCGTATGCGTCAGAAAATATTGTGTTAGCAAAAACACATCAGCTTAAGTCTATTATTTTAGGTGAGAAGCGCAGTTATAGTGTTTATTTACCGCCAAGCTACAAGCAAAACCTCGAACGAGTATATCCTGTTATTTACCTACTTGATGGCGACCCAACCCATTTAAAAGCCTTAGCGGGGCTTGTTGAAGCACTCAGTACTGAGCGGCTAGAAAAACAAATTCAACAAGCAATTATTGTCGCTGTTCCTAATAGTAAAAATGCGATAAGAGAGCGCGACTTTACCCCTACCAATGTCGATTGGACTTTTAACGGTAAGCTACTCGAAAAATTTGAAAACATTGGCAATGCCGCAAACTACACCGCTTTTTTTGAAAAAGAACTTATTCCCTTCATTAATAAAAATTACCGTACATCAAATAAGCGGGTATTAATTGGGGAATCTTTCGGCGGCTTGTTCGCAAGTTATGTTTTACTTACCAATCACTCTTTATTTACTGATTACTTAATTATTGATGCAACCTACCTTTGGGATAATAATTATCTCAATCGTTATTTTGACGAACAACAACTTATAAATAAGCAGCTTAAAGGCAATGTATATTTTACTTTTGCTAATAATGCAGCTTTTGGTGAAATTGGAGAGGCTAATTATAAATGGGGCTTAGAGCTTGCTAAAAAACTAAAAGCGCACCCGAGTAACAGTTTATATATAAATCAACGTTACTTTGAAGAAGAAGCTCATGGCACGGTGGCAGCGCTTAGTTGGTATTATGGTTTAAAAAGCTTATTACAAAAATAAATTTTAATTTATATACTAGGTTAGTGAAAGTAGTGATTTTGGGTATATTGTTAACGAAATTTAGTAGTGAAAAATTAAAAGGGAATTAAATGAGTAATAATTTTAATGAGGCTATAAAGGGCTTTTTTTGGGGAATAGGGTTTGTAATAGCAACACTCGGTGGTATCAGTGTGTACGCGCTAACAATAGCCTCAGAAGTTGATAGTGGCTTTAAAGAGCAGGTATCAAATAAAGCATTGGAAGGCACTGACGACTTAAGTAGTGATTATAAACTTACCCTTTCTGACGTTTTTAAAGAAAATGGGCGAGTAAGAATAACTGCCGAGTTAAAAAATATCACCAATGAAAGCATATATGCAGGTGGTGTTATAGCATCTACATTCGATAAAAACGGAAAGTTTGTTGGTAATTGTTTAGGTAAAAGCGATGACATTTTTATAGAACCAAATAAAAGTAGCTATATTGATATTCATTGTAATCTACTGAGGCCACAGGTGAGCAGAGTACACTCAGCAAAGCTAAAGTTTAAGTGGTTTTGATAGTTGTTGTAAACTACCCCCATAGAAAGCAAAAAGCATAACGAGTATTTATGGCTAAAAAGTTATTTAGTTGGGAGCGAGGACGCCAATAGTCGGGTTACGATAAAATGTTACTATGCTGTATGCTAACCCCATTTAAATTTGATACTTAATTAAACTCCCCCAGGTAAGTGAAATAAAGTCGCATACCGATAAAGTTAAAGTCGGTTGGCATTATAGGCTCAATCTCAATATTGTATTGAGGTATGCCGTTAAAGGTGGTGAGTTTATTTGTGAAAACCCAACAATAAACACCTTTTTTAAATAGCTGTCCACCGACAGCTATAAATTTTAATTCACTTTCTAAACCTAACCCCAAAACCACCAAGACCCATCAACAACACAAATCCCCATACAAACACATTGCCGTATTGGCTGTACACACTGTCGCCTTGAATAAGTTTTACATCGGCTTTTAATACAGCGGCTTCAAACTGTGGCATGGTTTGTTGTGTGTGGCTTATTGGGTCATATACAGCGCTTACCCCATTGTTGGTAACACGTACCAGTGGGCGTTGAAGTTCGAGCGCGCGCATACGGGCTATTTGCATGTGTTGCAAAGGCCCAATGGAGTCTCCAAACCAGGCATCGTTACTTACAGTAAAGAGTAGATCGGAGTCGCTTTTGTAATTACCGCGTACTAAGTCGGCAAAAACAATTTCGTAGCAAATAGCGGGGAGTAAGTTATAGCCATTGGCGCGTAAGTTGTTTTGCACTTTGTCGCCACGGGTAAACGATGACATAGGTAAATCGAATAATGGGGCAATAGGGCGCAAAAAGTCTTGAAACGGTACAAATTCGCCAATAGGTAATAGCTGGTGTTTTTGATAGCGGTTTTTATCAAGGTAATGATAATGCCCGTGCTCGTCGCCGCGTTCTTTATTACCGACCACAATAAGCGTGTTGAATATATTTTTGGTGTCTCGCTGATAGTCAACAATACCCGTTACAAGGGCGGTTTGATTAAACGAGGCTGCACTGTCTAAATTGGCTAGGTAGGAATCAGCAAGCATTTCTATTTCAGGCACTGCGGCTTCTGGCCATACTATTAAGTCGGCATCCCAATGTGGGCGTGTCATGTCTTGGTATTTGCTCATTGTGGTCCAAAACTCACTTGGCTCAAAGCGCAGGTGTTGCTGTATGTTCCCTTGTACGAGCAATACTGACATGTTTTTATCTGTGTAATGAATACTACCTGTGGTGTTTGCACCTGTAAAAATAAGCGCAACAGCTGTAGCAGTAACCGCTGGGGTTTTAAAATCTTTTTGGGTAAGTCTATATAGTGCAAAGCCAATAGCGACACAGGTAAGTGTTAAGCCAAACTCGCCAATATAAGGGGCAAGCAACCTTAAAGGTCCGTCGGTTTGTGTATAGCCAAAACTTAACCACGGGAAACCGGTAAGTACGGTGCCACGTAAATACTCGCTAATTGCAAAGCAGGCAATAAGCAATGCGCCAAAGCTTTTAGGACCAGTGGCAAAGCGTGTAGTTGCCCAAAAGGCAAGTGCGGGAAATAATGCTAAGTAGGCGCACAAAAAAGCCATTAACGAGAGCGACGCTATAAGCGGCATACCGCCAAAGGTGGCAATAGAAACATGTACCCAGCTTATACCTGCACCAAACCAGCCTAGGCCAAATATAAAGCCATATTTAGCAGCGGTTTTTGCGTGTGCTTTACCGGTATTATTGGGATTAATGCAAAAAATTATGGCTGCAAGGCTGATAAATACGATGGGCCAAATTTCAAAGGGGGCATAGCCAAAAGTTAAAACAAGGCCCGCAACGAGTGCGAGCCATGCTTTTTTATCTTTTGCTAATACGGTAAGCCTAGTTAGCAGTTTCTTCACTGTCGTTATCATCAGCCTTAGGAACGGTGACTTGCAGTTGCAAAATACGACGATTGTCGGCGTTGGTTACTTTAAATTGGTAACCATCTATGTCAATCGTTTCACCACGGCTTGGCATATGGCCAAATGCGTGCAGTACAGTTCCGCCAATAGTATCGGCTTCGTCTGTGCTGTAGCCTGTTTTAAAATGCTCGTTAAAGTCATCTACAGGTGTGAGTGCTTGCACTACGTGGACATGTTTAGCAAGTTGACGAATATCTTGATGTTCTTCTTCTTCGTCGTGCTCATCTTCGATTTCGCCAACAATTATTTCAAGAATATCTTCAATCGTTACCAAGCCCGATACGCCGCCGTATTCGTCAATAACTACAGCCATATGGTAGCGTTGCTGACGGAATTCGTTTAGCAATGTATCAACACGTTTGCTTTCAGGTACTACCATTGCTGGGCGTAAATAATCGCGTATTGATGGTAAATGCTCGTCTTTATTTAAGATCAGTGGCAATAAATCTTTAGCGAGTAAAAAACCTTCTACATGATCTTTGTCTTCAATCACCACTGGAAAACGTGAGTGAGTTGAGTCAACCATCATTGGAATTAGTTCTTCAAGCGGGCTGTCGATCTCAAGAGTGATCATTTGTGAGCGCGGAACCATTATGTCTCGCACTTTAAGCTCAGACACGCCAAGCACACCTTCTATCATCTCTTTTGTTTCTGGATCGATTACGTCTCGTTCTTGCGCATCGGCAATAACTTCGACCAGCTCTTCTCTATTCTGGGGTTCCCCTTGCAACATTTGGGCTATTCTGCCCAACCACGTTTTGCCAGAAGAACCCTGGCTAGATTGCGAGTTACCGTCGCTCATTGCGTCTAATTGCTCCGTTAATTTAAATATCGTCCCGGTATGGGTCTGCTATGTTTAGCTCTGCAAGTATTTGCTTTTCGATGCTTTCCATTTGCAAAGCGTCTTCACTCTTTATATGGTCAAATCCAAGCAAATGCAAGCATCCGTGAATAACCATGTGGGCAAAATGGTCATGAAATGACTTCTCTTGCTCAATTGCTTCAGCTAATACAATGGCTGGGCAAATAATTAAATCACCAACCAAGGGAATATCTATGCCTGGTGGTGCTTCAAATTCGAACGACAGTACGTTGGTCGGTTTATTTTTACCGCGATAGTCGTTATTTAGCTGTTGCGATTGCGCTTCGTCGCTAATAACGATACTGAGTTCGGACTCATCACGGTATTGGCTAAGGGCTTTGTCGGCCCACAGTGCAAATTGCTCTTCGCTTGGGAGGTTGTCAAACTCACAGGCTATTTGTAAATCAAGTTCGGTTGTCAAAGTATTACTCTTTAGTAGTAGGCTGTTGAAGAGCAGCGAGTGCGTCTTTTGCATTTTGCTTTTCAATGCGCTTAAGTCGCTCGCTTTCGTCGTTACGCTCATAGGCTTCAACTATGCGTGCTACAACAGGGTGGCGTACTACGTCTTGGGCTTTAAAGTAGTTAAAGCTAATTTCGTTTACGCCATCAAGTACTTCCATTGCATGGCGAAGGCCTGAGCGTGTGCCACGAGGTAAATCAACCTGTGTTATATCGCCTGTAATAACCGCTTTTGAGTTAAACCCTATACGGGTTAAAAACATTTTCATTTGCTCAGCGGTGGTATTTTGGCTTTCATCTAAAATAATAAAGGCATCGTTTAAAGTACGTCCGCGCATGTAAGCAAGCGGTGCGACTTCGATGATATTTTTTTCGATGAGCTTTTCTACTTTTTCAAAACCTAGCATTTCAAAAAGCGCGTCGTAAAGAGGGCGCAAGTATGGGTCTATTTTTTGACTTAAATCACCGGGTAAAAAACCAAGTTTTTCGCCAGCTTCTACAGCAGGGCGCGTTAATAATATGCGGCGTATTTCTTGGCGCTCAAGGGCGTCAACGGCGGCAGCAACTGCAAGGTAGGTTTTACCCGTACCAGCAGGACCTATACCAAAGGTTATGTCGTGGTTTAAAATATTAGCCACATAAACACCTTGGTTGTCGTTACGTGGTTTAATAACACCACGGCGCGTTTTAATCACCATTTCTTTGCCGTAAGCGCTGCTTGATGCGTCTTGCTCTAGGGCTTTTGATTCGGTAATAGCTAGATGAACGGCTTCGGGTTCTATTTCGCCTAAAACACCACGCACTGGCTGAGTATCAACATAAAGGTTTTTTAAGATTTCTACAGCGCCAGCGCAGTTGTGTAGTTTACCGGTTACTTTAAAAAAGTTGTCACGGTGAATTATTTCAACAGCCAGGTGACGTTCAATTTGTTTGATATTTTCGTCAAACGGGCCACATAAAGAAGAAAGGCGTTTGTTATCGGCAGGTTCTAAATAAATCTCTAATGTTTTTAACTGATTACTCAAAATTGCTTCCTATAGTACTGCGCCAGCGTTAACTGGCGCTAATAGTGTGACTAAGGAACGAAAGTAGCTACGCCAATTTCGTTAACAGTGTCTGGTTTTGGCTCTGCAGCTGCAGCTTTAGTTAAAATAGCTGAAGGCGCGATTTCACGTCGTAAGTTCATTTCTGATTCTGTACGAATTAAGTCACCACGTAAAGAGTTAGGTAGTGCTTCGGTAATACGTACGTCAACAAACTGTCCGATCACTGTGTGCGGGCCAACAAAATTTACTACGCGGTTATTTTCGGTACGGCCACGTAATTCCATTGGGTTCTTTTTAGAAGGACCTTCAACAAGTATACGTTGCTCTGTATCGAACATTTGACGGCTAATTTGCTGCGCCATTTGTGTAATACGGTTTTGTAGTAAGTATAAGCGTTCTTTTTTCTCTTGCTCTGTTACGTCATCTGGCAAATCTGCCGCTGGCGTACCTGGGCGGGCACTGTAAATAAAGCTAAAGCTCATATCAAAACCAATGTCGCTAATAAGCTTCATGGTTGCTTCAAAGTCTTCTTTACTTTCGCCTGGGAAACCAATAATGAAATCTGACGACATGCTTAAGTTAGGACGAATTTTACGTAACTTACGAATTGTCGATTTGTATTCAATTGCCGTATGGCCACGCTTCATTAGGTTTAATATACGGTCTGAACCACTTTGTACTGGTAGGTGTAAGTGATCTACAAGCTCTGGTACATCGGCGTAAACGTCAATGATGTCTGGGGTAAATTCTACCGGATGCGATGTGGTGTAACGAATACGGTCAATACCATCAATAGCAGCAATAAGACGAATTAAATCTGAGAAATAACATATTTCGCCATCGTGCGTGTCCCCGCGGTATGCGTTTACGTTTTGGCCTAGTAGGTTTACTTCACGTACGTTTTGCTCAGCAAGCTGTGCAATTTCCAGTAATACGTCATCTACTGGGCGGCTAACTTCTTCACCGCGAGTATACGGTACAACACAAAAAGTACAGTATTTAGAACAGCCTTCCATAATTGATACAAATGCAGATGGGCCATCCGCTTTTGGCTCTGGTAGGCGGTCAAACTTTTCAATCTCTGGGAATGAAATATCAACAACCGATGAGCCTTTGTTGCCTTGCACTTGTTTAATCATTTCTGGTAAACGGTGTAGCGTTTGCGGGCCAAAAATAACATCTACAAATGGCGCACGTTGGCGAATAGAGTCACCTTCTTGTGAGGCAACACAACCACCTACACCAATTATTAAGTCTGGCTTGTCGTCTTTTAACAACTTCCAACGACCTAACTGGTGAAATACTTTTTCTTGTGCTTTTTCACGAATTGAACAGGTGTTAAGTAAGATTACGTCGGCATCTGTTGCATCATCAGTTAGCTGGTAGCCGTTGGTGGCATCTAAAAGTTCAGCCATTTTCTGAGAGTCGTATTCGTTCATCTGACAACCCCAGGTTTTAATATGCAGCTTTTTGCTCATTGAAATATTGCCTCGTGTTCAATTCGATAGTGGCACAAAAATGTGCTAGAAACAGGATTAAGGAGCAAGCATGCTCACTTAAAGGAGGCGTATTTTAGCTGGATACCCGTCCAGATCCAAGTATAGTTTTCATGTTTGTGATCTCAAATCAATACAGGACGAGTTTAATGTGCTGTTAGGGATATCCTCTGGTATAAAACAAATTAATTTTGATACAATCAAAACAGACTCAAGTAATAATAAAATGATGAAAAACATGACCAAAAATAATGTGATAGTGGTTGGCGGGGGCATGGTTGGCGCGGCTATGGCGATAAAGCTGGCTCAGCAAGGCTTTGGCGTGCGCATAATCGAAAAACACCTAATAGACCCATCGCACATTCTTAGTAGCGATAAGGTGGATATTAGAGTGTCTGCTATTAATCGTTTTTCAGAAAATTTACTAGATGAATTAGGGGCAATGCCACTTTTAAGGCAAAACCGCATAGCGCCTTATCAGCAATTAGAGGCATTTGAGCGCGGTGGTGATAATTTATTGTTTGACTGCGCTGATATAAATACCACGCATTTAGGTCACTTAATTGAAAATAGTTTAATTCAAGCCAGTTTGTGGCAGCAATTTGAGCATTATAAGATTGATGTTATTGAGCAATCATTGCCGGTAACTAAAATAGAGCAAACGAGTGATTTAATTACGCTTGTGTATGGAGATCAAACCTATACAGCTGATTTAGTAATTGCCGCCGATGGTGGGCAATCGCAGCTGCGCGATAAGGCGAATATTGGTATTACGGGTTGGCAGTACCAACAGCATTGCATGGGGGTATTAATTAAACTCGATGCACCGCAACAAATTAAAACATGGCAACAGTTTACACCAAGTGGGCCGTTAGCATTTTTACCAATGCAGGCACCGTACGCTAATTTAATTTGGTACGACGATGCAAATACATTGCAAGCATTTAAAGGGCTAAGCCCAACTCAGTTAAAAACGCACATACTTAATAAATTCCCAGAACTTGCTGGAGACTTTGAAGTACAAACCCATGCAGTGTTTCCGCTTACTCGCCAACACGCTAATAATTATTCGCAAGGGCGCTTGGTTTTAGTAGGCGATGCGGCACATACAATTAACCCACTTGCAGGGCAGGGCGTTAATTTGGGTTTTCAGGACGTAGTGGCACTTGCTGAGGTTTTAAACGAAGCAGGGGATATCGGGTGCCCGCTAACGCTTAAAGAATACGAGCGAGCTCGCCGTAAGGCTAATTTACTAATGATGAGCATGATGGATGCGTGTTACTTTGGATTTTCTAATCAAATTACGCCACTTAAATGGGCACGTAGCCAGTTTTTAAAAATGGCTAATAATACCGGGCCAATAAAAACTAGGTTTAAAGTAT
>NZ_BADT01000054.1 GCF_000239855.1 Pseudoalteromonas sp. BSi20652
TAAAAAATTATGAGACGTTTCGCTTCTAACGTAAACAAGCTCTACGTCAACAAAAGCCCTATTTGATCGGTGCTATTTAAGCCGCGATTAAATAGGACTCTTGTCCTGAATGTTTGTTGCTACGTTTAAACGAGCCTTTGCCTTTTTTAGCTTTAACAACTTGTGGTTTAAATAATTTAGAGGTAACCATTGCTGCTAATGCATTATGGTTTATAACGCCTCGCCCTGTGTCTACCGCGCTGTTGCTTACGGTTTTTGCTTTAGATTTTTTTAGTCATACATTTCCTATAAACTAATTGATTATTTTAAGTTAAATAATAAAAAGGCTTTTATATTAGCCTAATTAAGAGATGGCGATTGTAAGCTTAATTTTCAACCGCGCAAGTATTTTTATCCGCCTTTATAAACTTTTTTAATAATAAAAAAGCATAAAAAAAGCGCAGTTAATAACTGCGCTTAATACGGCTTAAATACGCTTTATAAATTAAAAACTAAAACTTACTTTTGCGTAATACGTTCTGCCGTCAAAACCATATGGCAATGCGCGTACAGGGTATTTAAATGCGCCGTTGGTGATAAAGTTAAGTACTTCGTCATCACCTAATTCGTCTGGTGTTTCGTCAAATACGTTATCGGCACCCACCGAAAGCGCAAACATGTCGTTAATTTGGTAACTAAGATTTAAATCAACTAACACAGCAGACTCCACCGTACTTGTTGGTTTAAATGAACCCGTAGGCGAAAGCTCACCTGGTAATGAAATATGGTCATTACCAAAGTATTTTACGTCTGTTTCGCCAAAGTAGTTAAAGCGAATGGTTGATGTGTATGCATCGCGCTCGTAGTCGAACGTAAGCGTTGCACGCTCACTTGGTTGTCCGTCGGTAAAAAAGCTACGTTGTAAATCATCAAAAGCAACCGCTTCTGGAATACCCTGCTCTGCGTTTACGCCGTCAATTTTAGTATCGTTTAGGTTACCTGCAAAAGTCACCCCCAAGTTACCGCCTTCAACTTCTGTGCGGTACGAGGCAATAATATCAACACCTTGCGTAGTAGAATCAACCGAGTTTGAGAAGTAGTTAGCTTGTACTGCACCCGTTGCTTGCAGCGCGGCTACCGCCTCACTACTAAACGATAAATCATCAGCGCTAAGTAAGCTGCCAAGTGTAATACGGTCTCCAATTTCTACACGATAAAAATCAACCGTTAACGAAAGCTCGCTTGTTACATCGTAAACAAAACCTGCACTGTAGTTTGTTGATGTTTCAAGCCCTAAGCTATCTACGCCTAACGCACTTGGGAAAGCGGTCCCTGTGTTTGCCGTGAACGACTGCGTTAATGTGCCGTCTGATCCTAGGTTAGTGGTAAATGCAGTATAACCACTTTGCTGAAGCGAGGGCGCTCTAAAACCAGTCGATAACGCGCCACGTACTGCAAAGTCATCTGAAAATTCATAACGTGTTGCTAATTTACCAATTAAATCATCGCCAGCATCTGAAAAATCTTCATAACGTAGCGCACCACTTACGTTCCATGCATCGGTAATCATAGTTTCTACATCTACATATAATGCGTAGCTGTTACGGTCGCTGTCGTTTGTTGCTTCTGGACGCAGACCGTTATAGGCCTGAAATCCACACTCGGCAAATTGACTCGGATCGTTTACTGACGGGTACGAGGTATCTGTATTTGCTAACCCACACGCGTATGATGCTTTATCGCCGGCGACTATTTCGTAGTTTTCTTTACGGTATTCTGCACCTACTGTTACATATAAAGGCTCACTTCGGCCAATATCTACAATACCGTTTACATCAACATTAACCGTTGTTTGATCGAATCTAAAACCACCTGAGTAACCGCCAGTTGGACCTGAGTTTGCCGCAATATCGGCATCACTTGCACTTGGGTTATTAAATAAGTACTCAGCCGCATAAGAAGCATTTAATGTATTGCGTGATGTAAAATCGTATTGGTTTTCACCATAAACAGCCGATACATCGTAAGTCCAGTCTGGGTTAATATCGCCTTTAAAACCAAGTGCGACTGAAATATCTTGTGCTTCGTTATATATGCGCGGTAAAAAACCATCGCTGTATACTTGTGTTACATTTTTAGACGCTTCGTTAAAGTTACGATAAAAACCATTACCCAGTGCCGTGCGCTCAGAGTAGCCACCAAACGAGTAAAGCTCGCCGTTACCCATTGGTAAAGCCATGTTATAAAATAACGACGTAAATTCACTGTCTGAGTTACCTTGACTCCAACGTACATCATCGCTAAGCGTACCGGGTTCAACATTAAGTGATCCCCCCGTATCGCGCTCTGCACGGTTAGTGCCGTCGGCATCACGGTACTCAAGCGATAGGTTAATAAAGCCGCCTTCGTTACCTAATTCAAAACCACGGTTTAAACCTGCTGAAAGAGTATCGCCATCGCCCTCACTTGTGCCACCATATTGCACAAAACCCGTCGTAATACCGGTTGAGTTATTAAGAGATAAGTTAATAACGCCTGCAATCGCATCAGAGCCATACTGCGCCGCTGCACCATCACGTAATACTTCAACGCCTTTAAGTGCAGTTAATGGAATAGCATTCATATCAGTACCCGCAGCGCCTGCGCCTACTGTACCGTTAAGGCCAAAAATTGATTGGTTATGACGACGTTTGCCATTTACTAATACAAGGGTTTGATCTGGCTGTAAGCCACGAAGTGTTGCGGGTCTAAATAGATCAGACCCATCAGAAACCTGGGTACGGGAAAAATTAAATGAAGGTGCGGTCGCTTGCAAGCTTTGCCCAAGCTCAGTAAACCCACCTTTATTTAAATCATCTGCGTCTATTAAGTCGATAGGCGATGAAGACTCTGTTGAGGTGCGATTAGATACGCGCGACCCTAATACAGATATTTGCTCGATATTTTTTACTGCCTGAGCAGGTGCTTCTTCTGCGATTACGATGCTTGGCGCGCTAAAAGCAAACGCAATAGCAACAGCTAGAGTGTTTAAACGATATGTTGACATGGTGAAGACCCTGTTTAATGTGTGTTCTGATAATTATTTCAGCGAGTAGCTCTCGCAGACGAGGGACATCCTAGCAACATACGCAAAAAAAAAGAAATAGAAAAAAATTAAACATTTGGTCTAAGTATGCAAATAAAATTCAAGTTAAGAAAAAACAACATAAAACTGACGCTAATACACACAATAAAAGGAAAGAATATACAAAAACAAAAAACTTAACACTTTATTTACAAAGAGGTTTTATAAGTTAACTCACGTTTTTTAACGGGAATAGGCATTTAATCGTCGTACCTAATCCTAATGTACTATTAACTTCTATTTTCCCTGTATTTTCCTGTACTATTGACTGTACAAGCGTTAATCCCATACCACTGCTTTTGCCACCTTCTTTTGTTGTAAAAAAAGGATCAAACATCTGTTCTTGTACTTTGTTACTCATACCACAGCCGTTATCTTTTACCTCCACACAAATATAGTTATTGCGCTCAAAAACATGTACCTCAATGATACTTCCTTTGGTGTCATTGTCCTCACATGCCTCTCGGGCATTAATTAATAAATTAACAAATAGCTGGTTAATAGAGGATAAATTACAATACAGGGGTAAAACACTGTCCAAATCAGTTTTTATATCACATAAATGAAGCTGGCTTTCTAATAGCTTTAGCATGCTAATAGCAACCTCAGGTATGTTAACTAATTGCACACCATGGCTTTCATTAGAGTATGAAAAGTTAAGCAGGTTTTGCACGCAATAGTTGACTTTTTTTAGGGTGTTGAGGCTTTCAGCAGCTTTGGCTGTTAAATCATGCCCAATCCACACAAATGGGTGTTGTAGATTAAGCAAATCGAGCTCATGTTTAAACTGGCTTTCTTTTAGTTCGCCATTTAAATACTGCTCATTTATCTTCAATAGTGAAGTTATTATTGGGCTTGCATAGTTAAAGCTTCCCACATTATTAATTGCTTGTGAAAGAGGGGTATTCATTTCTGAAGCGGCGTCAACACTCAATATACCCAGTGTTGCCATTTTAGTGCTTTGAACCAACATATTTTTATAGCACGCTAACTCAGCCTCTTTTTGTTGTAACTTTTTAGTCACAGCTCCGAGTGCCATTGTTTTTTCATGGAGGCGCAGCTCAATAGCTTGGCGTTTTGTTCGCTCGTCTAAAAAGGTGTATTCAAACTCATTATCTACTTGATTCATGCTAGCATCCCTTCAGCGGTTATCTTTAATATTTAGTTGGCAATGAGGTAAAAAGCAACCTTACAAAGCTTTAAACTGTAAAAAATAACACAAGTCAAGCGACCTAAAATACCAATTCACTCAATGAAATGATCTATTACAGGTAATAAAACCATGGCGATGACAAAGCAAAAGTGTCGTTATTTAATTATTCTAAATCAGACATATTTAACACAGTTAGCAGTAGGTTTAATCCCAAAAACTGATTAAGCACGTGCGCTCTAAAAATAAATCTATCTGGCGTCGCTATTTTCAGCACTAAACTCACTTACATTAAGCCAGCAACTGACGCGTAAATTCGCTTTTTCTTCACTTAAAATCTCTCGTTAGAAAATATAAATTTTAGGGCATGTTGATCTTTTTAAATTAAAATTTGTTCAATCTAAGGGCGATTGAATTACGGCGCGAAGTGTATAACCTAGTGGGCTCGGTAACGGCTCCTGCGAAATATTACTGGCTTACAACCGTGTAAAAATAAGTAAAAACCGAGCAAAGGGAAGCACATTTTTGTAATTTACACTTTATTATCAACTGCTTACGAATGAAAACCAAACAGCCTGCTGCAAACAACCACTAAAAATCAATACGCCCTAATTAAATTGGTATTACTCTGCTCGTAAATATTTTAGCCAGCATGCAGGTTAAATATTATTGTGCTTTGGCATTACGTATTAAACAGACGCATGAAGTTATTCGCAACTAAATGTGCCTATTGCTTCATACAGTGAAGACGAAACACCATGATGTTGGCAACATTCAATAAGTGATTGGTTAGTTTGATGATTAAATAGCTTTTGTTGCACAATAAACAAACTGGCATTTAAATCGTTAGACGGCGTTTGCAGGGTATTTAAATTCATAATTAAAGAACAGATCTGTGTACTATGCCCCCATAATTTCATTACATAAGCAGATATATGAAGGTAATTAATACCTTGTTGCTCTTGAGTAACGCATTTACCGCTTGTGGTCTCTTGATCCTTATGCCCTTCAAGCAATATCAACTTACCAACAAAACTCAATAACGCAACCGAAAAAAGAAGCGCTTGCTCTTTTTGTTTCATACCAACATGTTTTGCAAATTTTTTAACACAACTGGCATACTTTGTAGCCACCGATAATAGCTGCTCATGCTCAGCAGGTGTAATAGATGCCTGAAAATTTTTTACTACAAATAACGAGGTTGTTATTGATAAAAGTATCGTGGTTCCTAAGCGAGACACCGCTTCTTCAATTGAAGACGTTTTGCCTTTAAACCCTAAATAAGCAGAATTTGCTAATTGTAGTAATTTAGCAACAACAATTGGCTCTTTAGATACAAGCGCAGACACTTTAGCTAAATCAAAATCGCCGCTGTCTATTAGTTTATTTAGCTGTTTAAGCAACAAAGGGTATACAGGGAAACTAGACATCCCCCCCAATTCTCGCCTAATAGCGTGCGAAAACGGTAAGCTTTTTAACTCAGCAACATTATTAAATAAAAGTGTTAAATCTTCTTGATTAAATGGCTTTGCAAGGTACGTGTGTACAACATTAGACGAGCGCAACTTTGTAGTTAACGTCGTATCTCCTGTTAAAAGCACTCTCACTGGGTATGGATTTTCAACAACACAGCGCTCTAGTACATCAAGTCCATTAACATGTGGCATTAAATAGTCACTGATCACTAAATCTACATTTTTATTTTTTTTGAGTACTTCCCAAAATTGATCCACTTCATTAACTGAAATAACCTGCGCAGATGGATAAATTCTATTAATTGTTCTTTGCAACGCCTTTAATAAAAAAAGCTCATCATCTAAGAGCACAATAGTCATTGTATTCATTTTTTACTTTCACCATTTTGTGTGCATAAAAAGCGACAAAAATCATCGGCAGGCAAAGGCTTAGAAAAATAAAAACCTTGTATAAAATCACAACCAAGTTTTTTATTAGTTTATATTCGTGGGCTGTTTCTACCCCTTCAGCAATAACTTTTAAGTTTAAATCGTGCGACATCCGCACAATGTTACGAATCATACTTTGCATTTCTAACGACGACTCCAAGCCCGTTACCAATGCTTTATCCAATTTAATCGCGTCAATAGATAACTTAGAAAGATAGGCTAACGAAGAATAACCAACACCAAAGTCGTCTATTTGTACTTCAAAGCCCAGCTTTCTTAATCTTGCGATTTGCAACTGACATACTGCCATATCATCAACTAGGTATGTTTCAGTTAATTCAAATTGAATGTGTGAAGCACTGAGCTCATTTTCATTAAGGCATTTGAGCATAAAACAGATCCAGCCTGGATCTTCTTTAATTTGGCGAGCCGATAAATTTATAGCAAGCTTACCAACCTCTATGTTTTGCTCATGCCATTGCTTGAGCTGTTTAAAGCTTTGAGCAATTACAAAACGGCTAATAGCAATTATTTGTCCATCACATTCAGAAATAGGAATGAATAAAGCTGGTGACACCCATCCATACTTTTCTGGCTCAAACCACCGAATCAGTACCTCAGCGCCACTCACCTTATTTGTTTTTAAATCTATTTTAGGTTGAAAACATAAACTAAACTCTTCGTTATCAATCGCTTTAAACAACAAACGACTTATTTCAAAGCTTTTTCTGTAATCCTTCACTAACTCCGCATCGTAGCGTACAAAAAACCGCTGCTGTTTTTTTGTCAAATAATTCATATGCAAAACAAAATGATTAATTAACTCCTTGCCAGACAAACCATCTTCAGGAAAAATGCCATACACACCATAAAGCTCTATGCTCATTCTTTTATAATGCTGCGGCAGTATCTCTGTAAATAAGGCCATTGTCTTATTGAGTGCTGCCAGTAAAGTAAAATCGTCGCTCGCATGAGGCACCGACAGCATGAACTGATCAGAATATTTTTGACATATTTTCACCTGTTCGCCAAATGTATTATGTAACACTTTGGCAACTAACTGAGTAAATTCATGGGCGCCTTGGTAATCTAATAAATCAGCAATTAACTCAAACTTAGCTATACCAATAAAAATAACGGTGTAACTAATACCTGTACTTTTATATTCACTCAGTTGCTGATAAAAAGCAGGTTCTTCAGTAAAAAGCTCACCAAGGCTGTCTATTAAAAAATGATTATTGGGCTTATGTGGGTTAAGTGAAAGCTTGAGCAGTTGGCAAAAATCATCTGACCAATAGCGCTCTATAGTAAATTCATGTCGTTTTTCGCTTTTTGGGCACTCACTAGAAATGGATAGCATGTCGGTTTTTTTGTCTAAAAAATCAACCAGCTCGTTTTTAAAACCCGGTGAGTCAATGCTTGTTAAATAGTTATTTACATCCTCAGACAACTTTGGAAAAACAGCCAGAGCGTGTGCATTAAAGCGATTTATTTTACCGTATTTGTCTATTTCAATCAGTGCTGTCACACTGCCTAAAAGCAATCGATCGCGCTCACGCTTGGCAACCTGTTGCGAGTAAAGTTGCAGGGCTTGTTTAACGCTCGCAACTAACTCGCTCTCCACCCATGGTTTTTGCAAAAACTTAATCGCAAGCCCTTGATTAAGAAGCTCAACCACCGAGTTAAAATCAGTATGTCCGCTTAAAACAATACTTATTGTCTCTGGCCAATGTACTTTTACTTCTCTTAATAAGTCTGCTCCCGTCATATTTGGCATTCTAAAATCAGTAACGATAACAGGAACAACTTTTACGTTTAAATACTCAATTGCCTCAGGCCCACTTGTCGCAATTGCCACTTTAAAGCCAGCGCGTTCAAGCACCCGCCGCAAAGAGCGTAAAACGTTTACTTCATCATCAACCAAAAGAATGTGAGGTTCCATTAGTGGCTCCTACTCCGGTTTAATCTAAAAAATGAAAACTAAAACAGCTAATACGCTAAGGCATGTAAATAACCATTTCATATAATTAAACCTGAGCTCTAAAAAATATACCTATCTCAAGCAACTATTTTAGCGCTAGCAGCGCTTCCTTTAACCAAAATTGAGGTTAATTAAACTTTTAGTAATTTACTGTTGTTAACACATAAACACTATTGCAAATAAATCACTTGTTATTTACCGCTCGACAAGGCAGTAAAAAAGAATTGGTTATAACAAAAAAAACCAAACAATATAACTAGCTACTGTAATAATTGTTTAACACTAAAGCCTTAAATATCCTACGCTAAAAACAAAAAAAGAGGTCAAAAAAGCAGCTAACTTATCGTTTTTCATCATAATTAAAAACAAATTTAAAGCAGCTTCCTTTACCCAACTCACTTGTTACATTCACACTAGCGTGGTGCTCTTCAACAATTGTATACACCTCTGAAAGCCCCAACCCAGTGCCTTTTCCTACCTCTTTGGTTGTAAAAAAGGGATCAAAAATTCGTTTTAAGTCATGTTCTGAAATACCTGCACCCGTATCTTTAATCAATAATTGCGCTGTGTTGTCTTGTTTTTTACATTTAACAGTAAGTATGCCTTCGGACTCCATTGCCTGTAATGCATTAAGAATAACGTTAAATAATAACTGTCTTATTTTACTTGGCTTGCCCCAAAACAAAACTGGCTCTGATGGTAACTGCATATCAACCTGAGCCTTATATTTAATCTCATTTTTTAATACAACTAGTGTTGACTCAATCTCTGCACATAAATCGACTTCCATCCAATTTTCATCATCATTCATAGCAAAGTCGCGCAAACTATCTACTATTTTTTTACTCGTTGAGCGCCTTCAATAGACTCATCTAACAGATCGGGTAAATCCTCCAATATAAAATCAATTCCATTGCGCTCGTATGCATCGTCTATAAGTTTTAAAAACGTTCTTCTGCTTGTTTTATAATTAATTTTTTTCTGTGTTTCGATCATTTTTATTAGCTTTAATGCGTAATCTTTCATTGTTTCTAAATTAGAGCTCACAAACCCAATTGGATTATTAATCTCATGAGCCACACCAGCAGCTAACTGACCAATAGACGCCATTTTTTCTGATTGCAGCATCTGCTTTTGTGCCACTTTTAATTCTTGATGCAACGCTTTTAATTGATGGTGCTCGTCTTCTAACACTTTTTTTAAATCAGATTGCTGTAAAAAATAGCTAGCCTCGGCGGTCACATCGGTAACAAAAATACACACATGAGTAACCTCTATATCTGAGTCAGATAACGGCATAAATTGCACATTTTGATACATTTGAGATTCATCACCCGTAATCGGGCGACTACTGCGCATAGGAAAAACATGGGGGCGTTGTTGCCAGTAACTAAAGCTAGGATTTTTTAAAATAAACACACTGTCAATTTTTCGTTTTAAAAATCGTGCTTGCTCTTCAAATATTGCTAACAAGTGCTGACCAACCAAATTAGACTGCCCAATGGTTAAGCCGCCTAAAAATGTAGGATTAGCGAATGTGATTATTCTGTCTTGATTTATGATGCACGCACCAATAGGGAGCTGCTCAATTACGCGTTCATACTCGCTTTTTTCCATCAAGCCTCCAATAAGGCTCTTATTGGGACTAATAACTGTTCAATGGAGCCTTCACTCAACCCTATTAATACGCGCGAATCAAACTGCATTTGCTCAATAAAAAATTCAACCTCAATAATTAAAATTGAAGACCAATCGTCACTATGAATCGACTGCACAGGGTAATAAAATGCGGGCATAGTCAGTTGGGTCGATAACTCTAACTGACTGGTAAACCCCTGCAAACATGCAGCCGACAAAATATTGGTCACTTCTAACACCAGTTCCTCTGTAGCAGCCTCATCGAGTGGAAGGTCAAAATCCATTACTTCGGCAAGTGCATTACAGCCATCTTTGTGCATACTCATTATCACCTCACCACGAATCGCGCCCATAAACGACTGCCTGGCAAACCAATTATTCGATAAACCATGGATCACGCCTTTAAAATCCTCAGGAGACATAGATTGAATAGCGGGTATTGATAACGACACCTTTGTTTGAATAAGCCGGGCAAGCGCATCAGCAGCTTGCCCCATAGAAATATTCATTATTTCTTGCAGCGCATCGCGCTCATCTTCGTTTATTTCAATCATAACAAGCCCACATCTATGAGGGTTGCGCGAAGCTGATCTGGCTTTAATGGCTTTTGTAAAAACCTGAACGCGCCCATTTTGCTAACAAGTGCTTGCGCTTCTGGCTGAATATCGGCGCTTATCACAATCACAATTGTTTTTTGATGTTCCTGTTGAAGCTCTTTTAAAACCTCATAACCGTCCATTTGAGGCATTTGCAAGTCTAAAAACAATACCTCGGCTAACCCAGCATGAACCGCATCAAGGGCTTCTACGCCATTTTTTGCTTCATGAATGGTTATATCCCAATCTTCTGGCAGTGCTCTTTTAATTGTTTTTCTTGATAGTGCTGAGTCGTCAGCAATAGTCACAGGTATTGGCATACAGTCCTCGCAATACATTAAAATTTAATCAATAACATACGTAATTTAGCCTAGATGCAATCACCTATTTGTGCAAAAAAAATCATAGCTTAAACAACCTTTTTAACCCTAAAGAGGGAAAATCCAAGGTATGTTTAGTAAAATCTACTAATTCAGTTGTTTATACTTTAGGCATAGACTAAATTTATGGCTATAAATATTTGTAGTTGGCCATACTTAATGCAAGAAATAGCTGAAATCCAAGAGTTAAACACTTCCCCACCCAATATATTATGTTTGGATGACGAAGCCAGTGTTTTAAAATCACTAGTGAGATTACTTCGCTTAAACAAATTTAATGTTGTTGTGTCAACAGACGGCCACGACGCACTAAAAAAAATGACAGCCTTGCAATTTGAAGTAGTGATCAGCGACATGCGCATGCCAAAAATGAGCGGCGCGGAGTTTTTAGCAAAAGCCAAAAAGCTAGCACCCGATACGCAACGCATTCTGTTAACTGGCTACTCTGATTTAGAGTCAACGGTGAGCGCGGTAAACCATGGTGGTATACACGCATACATACAAAAGCCTTGGCAAAATGATCAGCTGATCAGTATTGTTAAAAGTGCAGTTGAAAAATTTCGTCTAAAAAAACAAAACGAAATACTTCAAGCCCATGTAGAAAAGCAAAACGCACAATTAACCGAGCTCAACGGCTCCCTTGAATTACGAGTAGAAAAGCGCACCAAACAAATAAAACAAGTTTTAAAAAAATTAGAAGAAGCAAATGAGCGAGAAAAACACGAACACCAATCAACCGTAGAGTTACTCTATAACTTTGTTAATGCTAATCCACACCTTGATGGCAACAAAGCACAAAACATTGCAAATACCTGTACCCAAATAGCACTGTATTTAAACTTGTCACAAAAAAGCATCGATCTTGCACCAATGGCCGGTTACTTAGCACAAATAGGTTTACTTGCTATGGACCCAGAGCTATACAAAAAACCTGTTAATAAATTAACCGAATCTCAACGTAAAACATTTTATACCCACCCAAGTACGGCGCAGCTGATGCTTATGCCCGCAATGCATTTGCACGACCTGTCTGATGCAATTTATTATCAGTTTGAACGTTACAACGGTAATGGCATGCCCAAAGGACTTGCCGGAAACGATATTCCTATTGGTGCAATGGTACTAGGATTAGCACGCGACTACTGGGATGCATTTGAACAAAGCATTGCAAGTAATGAAAAAGAGCGCCACGAACAGGCACTCGAAACCGTAAAACTTTACAGTGGTACATTTTACCACCCCAAAATTGTACGTGCTTTAGAAGCAAGCCACACAAAAATATACGAACAAAAAAGTACAGCCGGATCAATACTAATTTGTAATGCCCACGAACTAAAAGAGCGCATGGTATTAGGCCGTGCTTTGCATAGTCATTCGGGTATAATGTTACTACCAAAAGGTCATGAATTTAGCCGTAAATCAATAGAGAAACTACAACAGTTAGAATCTAAAAAACCAACTCCGTTTAGAATAATGGTTAAATCTGCTAAATGATTGATCTAAAAAGCAGTTCTTTTCGTTACAATAGACTTAAAATAGATTAATAAATTTGCTTGAAGGAGCACACCGTGTCGCGATTTTCTGCGGTTACCGACAATCCCCACGACGGCCGTTTTAACCAAAAAACGGGAATACTACTTACTAACCTAGGTAGCCCAGATGCACCAACAGCGGCTGCGCTTCGTATATATTTACGCGAATTTTTATCAGACCCTCGCATAGTAGAAATACCGCGCCTAGTGTGGATGATAATTTTACACGGCATTATTTTACGTATACGCCCTAAGCGTTCAGCTAAATTATACAAAAGCATCTGGACCGAAAATGGCTCACCGCTGACTCATATTACTCGCCAGCAAAGCATTAAGTTAAATGCCTTACTAAAAGAGCAAGGTTATACCAATACCGAAGTTGTTATGGCGATGCGTTATGGTAACCCATCAATCGAGGCGGGTCTTGAAGAGCTTCGTGATAAAGGATTAACACGCATCATAATTTTGCCAATGTACCCGCAATATTCAAGCCCCACTGTTGGTTCTACTTTCGATGCCGTATCGAGTGTACTGCGTAAATGGCGTTGGGTGCCAGAGCTGCATTTTATAAATGGCTATCATAAAAACACCAGCTACATTGAATCATTAGCGAACAGTATTAGTGAAGATTTAGAAGCGAATGGGATGCCACAAAAATTAGTTTTTTCATACCATGGTATGCCTAAATTATTTTTAGAACGAGGCGATCCGTACCATTGTTTATGCCTACAAACAACACGTTTAGTGGTAGAAAAACTAGGCCTAGATAAAGACAACGTAATAAGTACTTTTCAAAGTCGATTTGGTAAAGCCGAATGGTTGAAACCATACACAGATGCAACGCTTGAAAGCTTGCCTAGTGAAGGAATAAAAGACGTAGCCGTAATAAGCCCCGCTTTTAGTGCCGATTGCTTAGAGACCCTTGAAGAACTTGAAGGCGAAAATCGCGAAATTTTTGAAGAAGCGGGTGGCGAAAAGTATCGTTACATTGCCGCATTAAACGACAGAGACGACCACATAAAAGCAATTTTTGATGTGTTAAAACCAATGTTGTAAATCTTTAAAAGCAAATAATTATAAAAGCGGCGTTACAAATAACGCCGCTTTTTTATTGCTTACATTACCTGTAGACGCGCAGCCTGCTGATGTTTAAAGGCTTTACTTTTACTTTAATAACCCTGAGTTTGTATCCCCCTGTGTCAGGATAGTTTTCCCTTCTCATTTACTCCTCATTTT
>NZ_BADT01000053.1 GCF_000239855.1 Pseudoalteromonas sp. BSi20652
ATGCTTGGTACTGTTTACAGTTGAGACTGTAAGTAGTTTTTAATACCTGTATTTTTTGATAAGTAACTGTTGAGTTTCTAACCAATCAATTTGCTCTTCTTGTTCATTTAAAATGTGATCAAGGGCTTCACGGGTAATGTAATCTTTTTTACTTTCAGCCAGTTTAACTGCGCTACGTAACTCATCAATAGTATCGAGCTCAAAACTCATGTTAGCAGCAATCATTTCTTCGCTGTTTTCACCAATACGTAATCGGCCTAAGTCTTGAAGGTTTGGTAAGCCTTCTAAAAACAAAATACGTTCAATTAATCGATCGGCGTTTTTCATTTTTTGAATTGATACTTTGTAATCTGCTTTATCAAGCTGTGTAAAGCCAAAGTCTTTAAACATGCGTGCATGTAAAAAATATTGGTTAATACCAACAAGCTCATTAGCGAGTACTTTATTAAGCGCTGCAATAACGTCTTTATCGCCTTTCATAATATGCTCCTACTAAGCCATTTGTGCTTGATGATAATTTTCAGAACCAATTTTATCAATTAAGCCAAGTTGTTGCTCTAACCAGTAAACATGGTCTTCTTCGGTGTCAAATAACAGTTTTTCTAAAATGCTACGAGATTGATAATCTTGTTGTTCTTCACAAATCGCAATTACATCTTTAACACAGGCAACCACTTCAAGCTCAAGTGTTAAATCGTTTTGCATCATGCTTTTTACATCACTACCAATTAGTAAATCACGACGCTTAGTCATGTTTGGTATACCTTCTAAAAACAAGATTCGCTTGATAAGCCAGTCTGCGTGATCTTTTTCTTCTTCCATTTCGTGGTTAAGGCGTTCGTATAGCTTGTTTAAACCCCAGTCATCATACATGCGTGAGTGTATAAAATACTGATCAATTGCCGCCAATTCGTTAGCTAACAATGTATTAAACGCATCGATTACTTTTTGATTACCTTTCATGATAAATCGCCTTAACTATTTTAATTGTATGCAGTGTATTACAAATAGCCTACATTGCAAGGTTTCTCTATAAAAATCATTGTGTTACTATTGGTTTTGATTCTTATTTAAGTTTGCGTTACTGCTTGGTTTACGCATGGTTTTTATTTGTATTAGCATCTGGAAATAAGTCATTATTAACAAATAAAAAGTGAGCT